>JBHWQC010000059.1:0-4258 GCA_043425375.1 Atopostipes sp. | reverse complement strand
TCTTCATCGGAAACCGAATACCAGCCGGAATATTCGTCCAAATAAATATCTCCTTGGGCAAGGAGCTTTTCGAAAATTTTTCCAACAACCTCTTTGTGCTGGTCGTCTGTTGTACGAATAAATGCGTCATTTGTAATTTTTAGCTTTTTCCATAATTCTTTAATATCGGCCACTTGGTCATCCACAAATTGCTTGGGCGATTTGCCCTCTTCTTCCGCTCGGTCTTGGATTTTTTGACCATGTTCATCTGTTCCGGTTAAATAAAAAACATCATACCCTTGAAATCGTTTATAACGCGCAAGGATATCACAAGCGATGGTCGTATAGGCACTTCCGATGTGTAGCTTTCCGCTTGGATAGTAAATTGGCGTTGTTATATAATAACTCTTCTTCTCTGACACGAAACCAATCCTTTTCTTATATTCATAATCTGTCAAATACGTGTATGATTATAGCACAAAAATTCCTAGCATTATAGCTAAGAATCCATGTGTGTCCTGTTTTCCTTTTTCTTTTGGTTAAATGAGTTCCAGTTTTTGCAGCCCTTTAGAAATGCCGTCATTAAAAACGGAGTCTGTTATCAAATCAGCCGTTGCTTTTAATTCTTCAAAACCATTTTCCATCGCAATGCCGGTTCCCACCAATTGCAGCATTTCGATGTCATTCAGACCATCACCAAAGGCATACGTGTCCTGAGGTGAAATCCCCAAGATATCCATCATCATTTCTGCCCCTGTTGCTTTGGACACGCCTTTGTTGATAATGTCCATAGACAGTGGATTGGCTCGAGTAAAGGTTAAGATCTCGCCAAAGGCCTCTTCGTAGAGGACTTGTTCTTTTTGGCTCGCATTAATATTCATCATGAAGATATTTTTATCTTCATAATCTTCTCTTTCAGGCGCTTTTTTCATCATCCGCTTCCACATCGAGACTTGAATGCGTCTTGGAATAAGTCCCACTAAGCCTTTTAAAAAAGCGAATAGCGTTCCGCGGTTTACAAGTGAAATGGCTGAGTTCGCGATGAGCTCGTTTTCCGTTGAAAGCAAAATACCATCTCGATTCTCTCTAGCGAATTCTACAACCTCATGCACTAAATCGGTAGCAATTGGATTAGAGTAAATCGCTTCTCCTTCATGCATAATATATTGGCCATTCATAGCGATGTAGCTGTTGATCTTTAATTTTTCTGCAATTTCCCAAATTAAAATAGGCGCCCGGCCCGTTGCGATAACTGGAATAATGCCATTTCTTTTTAATCGATCTACAGCTTCTATTGTTGTTTTGGGAATATGATTATTTCGCGTCACCAATGTGCCATCTATATCAAAAAAGACAATCTTTTTCATAGTTTCCCTCATCTCTTTGCGGTCACTTTTATTATACAGGGAAGTGTGCGATTGTCACATTAAGAAGCTTGAAAATTTGCTTTGACAATTGACATTCCCTAACTCCTTTCATATAATGAAGAGTGTAACAAACTGAATATTAAAGGCTTTGAAGAGTCCCAGTAGAAAATGTGATCCCTGTTTTAGAGAGCTAATGGTGGTGGAAGTTAGCACATATGGCATTTTTGAATTACAGCTTGGAGCCTCCTACCTATGTAGCGTTTTACCTTGCGATAAAAGGTTGAGTGGAATAAGGTATCTCGTTATTCAATTTGGGTGGTAACACGGAAAATTTCGTCCCGACAAAAACAGTTTGTTTTTGTCGGGATTTTTAATTTTTATTCGTTTAAAATGAGGCTTACATCCTCTCTTCAACCATTTAACGACGTAAGAACACCCGAGGAATTCAAATCAGAAAATAACTTTTGGAGGAAATAAAATGAATATCATTGATGAATTGGAATGGCGCGGCGCCATTAATCAGCAAACAGACGAAGAAGGTTTGCGCAAATTAACCGAAAAAGAAAGTATTGCTTTATATTGTGGAATTGACCCGACAGGCGACAGCATGCATATCGGCCATTTGATTCCCTTTATGATTTTGAAGAGGTTCCAATTAGCAGGCCATCAGCCGGTGGTTTTAATTGGCGGCGGAACCGGCTCAATCGGCGACCCAAGCGGCCGCACGTCTGAACGCTCGCTGCAGTCGATGGAGCAGATTCAAGAAAACGCGGATAAATTGAGCGCGCAGATGCGTCATTTATTTCAAGCCGGCGAGGACAAATCAGGGATTCGCTTAACCAATAATATCAATTGGCTGGGGGATCTCACCTTTTTGGATTTCCTTCGGGAATATGGAAAAGAATTCAATATCAATACAATGCTTGCCAAAGACGTGGTCGCCAGTCGTTTAGACACGGGCATTTCATTTACAGAATTCAGCTACCAAATTATTCAATCGATTGACTTCTTGCATTTATACAGAAATGAAGGCGTCCAGCTGCAAGTGGGCGGCTCGGACCAATGGGGGAATATTACTTCCGGTCTTGATTTGATTCGAAGAAAAGAAGGGCCGGATGCCGAAGCTTACGGATTAACGATTCCTCTTTTACTCAAAGTAGACGGGACAAAATTTGGAAAAACAGCGGATGGGGCGGTTTGGCTGGATCCTGAAAAAACGACCCCCTATGAGTTCTATCAATTTTGGTTCAATCAAGACGACCGCGACATCGACAAATACTTGAAATACTTTACCTTCTTGTCGAAAGAAGAAATCGAAGACTTAAATGAACAAACGGAAAAGGAACCGCATAAGCGTGCAGCCCAAAAAGTTTTAGCGGAGGAAATGACGCGTTTTGTTCATGGGCAAGAAGCATTAGATGAAGCGATTGAAATTTCAGAAGCGCTGTTTTCTGGTGATGTGCATCACTTGAGTGCCGAGCAAATTGAACTGTCATTTAAAGATGTGCCGGCTTTTGAAGCACCAAGAGAAGAAGTCGATTTGGTGTCTTTCTTAGTGGATGCGACAGAAATTTCACCCTCTAGACGTCAAGCACGTGAAGACATTAAAAATGGTGCGATTTATTTGAAAGGCGAACGCATTCAAGATATCGGCTATACTGTAACGGAAGCGGATAGTTACGACGGCCGCTTTATCTTGGTCCGTCGCGGCAAGAAAAAATACTTTATGGTGCATTTAGTCGACTAACCAGCAGCAGGAGGCCGATTTAGTGTTTACAAAACAAATATTAAAGCAGCAGTTAAGTCAAATGCCTATTGATAAGACCGGTACCATTATTGTTCATTCTTCAATGAAAAACATTGGAGAAGTAGCTGGCGGGGCCGATACGGTCTTAGATGCTTTTTATGAATTTATGGAAGAAGGTTTGCTGGTCTTCCCGACTCATACCTGGGCCACCATTAACGAAGAGAATCCAAAATTTTGTGTAAATGAAACCCCTTCTCATGTTGGCCTGCTAACGGAACTCTTTCGCAAACGGTCTGGTGTCCTCCGTTCCTATCATCCTACCCATTCTGTTGGAGCTTTGGGCGAAGACGCTGAGACATTTATTAACCGCGATGAACAGTTCAATACACCAGCCGCAAGAGATTCGGTGTGGGGCAAACTGTTGGACCGGCAAGCGAAAATTTTATTAGTTGGTGTAGATTTAAGACGAAATACCTTTATCCATGGGATCGAGGAATGGCTGGATATCCCCGATCGCATGCAGGGCGAACCGCAAGAATTGGTGAGTGTGCTGCCAGACGGTACAGAAGTGCCTTCGCCGCAGGTTCGCCATATTCCAGGCATTTCAGAACACTATTGGAAAGTGGAAGAGTGGCTGGCTGCTAGAGGTGCCATTGAGTTTGCGCAGTTTGGCGAGGCGACAGTCTTAGTCTGTGATACGGTTCAATTAACTGAATATCTGACGGGGATGTTACAAATTGAGCCCGCTTTGTTTTCAGATGACAAACCTTTAACCGATAAACAACTCGAGGCCTTTAAGGACCTTTAAGTAAAGCTTGTAATAAGGAATAAATCAGCGAAAATTGACTTGCGCGTCGTTTTTCTGAATTTTGACGCGGTGGAGACTTCTTGTGTGCCATTTTTTAAAATTCTGACACAGTGAGTACCTGTTTTATATCAGTTTTAAATCACTAAAAAAGCCAGGAAATGAGAAATCCCATTTCCTGGCTTTTCTTGTTTAAATTTTACCTTTTCATTTTACTCTTTTGAAAAATTGGCTTTTACATAAGCATCCACAGCTTTAAGCGCGCCAACAATATCATCTGGCGTAAAGTCTTCTGCCATATTATGAATTGTCTCCTCTTCATCCAGCGTCAATTCGCCAATGGATAAGAGTTCTTCATCG
>JBHWQC010000058.1:0-5557 GCA_043425375.1 Atopostipes sp. | reverse complement strand
GTTCCGATCCCAATTTGTGGAATGAGGTTCAAGTAATTGCCAAGTACGGTCGATAAGCCTGCGCCAATTAGAAGGCCAATCAAGCCGCCGATTACACTCAACAAGACCGCTTCAATTAAAAACTGCAACAGAATCATATTTGTCGTTGCACCTAAGGCTTTCCGGGTGCCAATTTCACGGGTTCGTTCGGTTACCGAAACGAGCATAATATTCATTACGCCAATTCCGCCGACAAGCAGGGCAATCGCCGCTACGGCTGCGATAAATTGAATAAACAAGTCTAGTACATTATTGACTTGATCGAGCGCATTTAAAAAATTCTGCGCGCTGTACACATTGTCGCCCACGGCATCGTGGCGCAACTCTAACAGGCGCACGGCTTGTTTAGACACTGGAGAAATGCTTTCCGTTTCATCTACCATAATCAGGCCATTAGAAATTTCCGTTTGTTCAGGGAAATAATTCGTCGTCGTGCTGTAAGGCATGGCCGCAAAGGAAGGCATTTCCTCGACATCAAATTGCCCTTGTAACTCGTCATACATCCCTTCGGTCACACCTACGATCACTAAATCCAGAACCGTGCCATCGCTAGTCAACCGCAAGATTTCACCGACGACATCGGTTCGATTAAAGGTGGCTTCGGCTAAATCGGCATCAATCACAATCACTTCCGCGGCATTGTCTAATTCTTGCTGATTGAAATAACGGCCGGCAACCATTTGCGAGGACATCGTTTGGGTAGTGTATTGCGTATCTAAATTGGCGGCATCAAAAATAACCGTTTTTGCGGTATCCTCCGTCGTCTGCACTTGTCCCGAGAGCCGCACTTGCGGGGAGATGTATTCCACTTCGTCAATCGATTCGCGAATTAAATCAAAATCCTCCAAGGTCATCAAGTCCCCAGAGACTCGTCCGTCCGCATCCTCTGCGGTCAAACTCACCGTGGTCGCTCCCACATCCGCAAAGGTCTCGGTAATGACTTCGGTCGCCCCGTTCCCCACGGCTAAAATAGTAATCACCGCAGCCACACCAATAATAATCCCCAGCATGGTCAAAATCGACCGCAGCACATTGGCAAAAATCGAATCAATCGCCATTTTCACATTTTCAAAAAATAACATTAGTCGTCTGCACCCCCAAGTAAACGGACAGGCGTAATCTCTTCTTCATCAATCAGCTGCCCATCCCGTAAATGGATGATTTTTTTCGTGTACTCCGCAATTTCTCGCTCATGGGTGACCATCACAATGGTCGAGCCGTCGCGATTTAATTCCTGGAATATACGCATAATTTCTTCGGCCGTGGTGGAGTCTAAATTTCCGGTCGGCTCATCGGCTAAAATAACGGCCGGTTCATTGACAATCGCCCGGGCGATCGCCACCCGCTGTTTTTGCCCGCCGGAAATTTCATTGGGCCGGTGATTGACCCGGTCGGCTAAACCGACTTTATCTAAAGCTGCCGTCGCCCGTTTTTTCCGCTCATTTAACGAGACACCCGCATACACCAAAGGCAGCATGACATTGTCCAACACCGTCAAACGCGGCATTAAGTTAAACGATTGAAAAATAAAGCCGATTTGTTTGTTTCGGATTTGCGCCAATTCTTTATCGGAATACTCGCCGATATTGATGTCATTTAAAATATACTCCCCGCGGTCAAAACTATCTAAGAGTCCCACCATATTCATCAAAGTGGACTTGCCCGAACCGCTGGGTCCCATAATCGAAGTAAATTCTCCTTGTGCAATCGTGAGAGAAACATCGTCCAAGGCGGTCAAAGTTTCGCCGCCCATTTCATATAATTTGTAAATATTATTCAGCTCTATCATACGATCCGCCTTCTATTCATTACTGTCTGCATTCGCTTCCGCCACAACCGTTACCTCAGCCCCGTCTTCCAGCGCTTCATCCGGCAAACGGACCACCTCTTCATCCACTTCCAGGCCGCTTGTCACTTCAATCGCGACTCCTTCTTGGATGCCGGTTTCAATTTCACGTTGCTGCAAAACCCCGTCTTCGACAACAAAAACATAGGGTTGGCCATTTTCATCATATAAGACCGATTCAATCGGAATGGTCAAAGCATCCGACGCTGTCTCTGTAATAATTTCAGCATCAATATCAAAACCAGGAATCAACTGTTCGGTGTTCTCTTCGTCAAACGTAATCGTCGCGTTTAACAAAGGCGAACTTTGACCCATCTGTAAAGCAGAACCGCCTGCGCCATTAGCTGATGCCACCGCATCAATATGAGTCACGGTCCCCGCATACGTTTCTTCTAAATAAGTGAGTTCCACCTCTTGATCGACCGCTACTCGATTGGCCTCATTTTTAGACAATTCCACCATCACTTCCAAATCGTCAAGATTGGCTAAAAGGAGGGAAGGCTGGTTTTGTTGGGCGTTGGCGTCTACATCCCCTTCGGCAATATTCAACTCCACCACTGTTCCGGCAAAAGGAGCCGTTAATTGCGTTCCATCCACATAACTCGCCAGCACTTGGCCTTCTTCCACGGTTTCATTTACTGCCACATTGACTTCCGTGACGGGCCCTTGCCCAATAAAAGCTTCCGTCTCCACCGGCTCAATGATGCCAACGGTACTAATCACATCGCGTAAATCTTGCGTTGCCACTTGCGTCGTTTCAACTTCCGGCATGTCCGTTTGCGTTTCACGCGGCCAGATGGCAAAAAGCAAAGCCACCACCGCGATGAGGCCTAAAATAATTCCGACTGTTCTTTTTTTCAAAATAAAAACCCTCTCTTGTGTTAAAATTCGTCTCACCTAGTATACCGCGTACACCCCCAAAAGCTATAACGATACGCTATTCTTTATAAAAAAGTAATAAAATGTTCATACTTTCAAGACCTGTTTCTTCTTTTTTAAACTTCTTGCTATCTGTGGTAAAATAGGGGGGAACAATTGAGGCGAAAGGAGTGAATCGCATCATGGATACAAAAGAAAAAATGTTTGTCATTGGCGATGTGCACGGACAGATTACGATGCTGAACCAATTGCTTGAACAGTGGAACCCAAAAGAAGAACAGCTGCTTTTTGTCGGCGATTTGATTGACCGCGGGGAAGACTCGAAAGCGACATTGGAGCTGGCATATCAACTCATCGAAACAGAAGACGCGATTGTGCTCAAGGGGAATCATGATGAAATGTTTGAACATTTCTTAAAAGACCCCGCCGCTAATTTGCATTTATATTATATGAATGGCGGCGAAAGTACGGTTAATGCTTTGTTGGGCCGAGAAACAAAGGCGCGGGCATATAAGAAAAATGTACAAGAGATCAAAGAACGCTATCCTTGGCTGTTGTCTCTGTTAGAGTCTTTGCCTTTATATTACGAATGGGGCGATTATCTCTTTGTGCATGCCGGGGTAGATTTACAACAAAAAGACTGGCGCGATTCATCCGCTCATGATTTTGTTTGGATCCGTGAAGGTTTTTATGACCAGCCTAATCATACCGGCAAAAAAATCATCTTTGGCCATACCGTCACTGCTACCTTACATCCCATTCCAACAAATTACGGCATTTGGGAAAGTGGCGACGGGTTGATTGGTATTGATGGAGGCGCCGTGTATGGCGGGCTATTGCATGGGTTAGTGCTGGAGAAAGACAAAAAAGTGGCGCACTATTCCATTGTAAATGACGGTTTTCGATTTTAATGGTTGATGTGAAGTGAAAAGTAGGAGAGTAGAAGATGGCAGAAAAACAAATGGAACCAACTGAAACAAGGGTACTTGCGTTACTGAAACAAGAATTAAAGCAATTTAAAAACAAACAAATTGAAGTGGTTTTACAGTTATTAAGCGAAGGCAATACCGTGCCTTTTATCGCGCGTTACCGTAAAGAAGCGACGGGCGCATTGGATGAAGTGGAAATTCGTGAAATTGAAGACAGAAACAATTACCTCACGAATGTAGAAAAACGAAAAGAAGAAGTGCTTCATTCCATTGAAGAGCAAGGCGAGTTGACGGAGGAGTTGGCTGGTGAAATCAAACAAGCCACCCAGCTCCAGCGGGTGGAAGACTTGTATTTGCCGTTCCGTAAAAAACGTCGGACGCTGGCGACAATTGCCAAAGAGAGAGGGCTAGAGCCTTTTGCGGATTGGCTGCAAACATTTCCGGAAGCAAGTATTGAAGAGGGAGCAGCTAAGTATTTGAATCCCGAAGAAGAGCTGGAAACGATTGCCGATGTCTGTGCCGGCGCACATGAAATTTTAGCAGAAAAGACGTCTGATAATGCTGAATTTCGTAAATGGATCCGCAGTTTCACCATGAATAATGGGAAAATAGTTGTGGATGTCAAAGACGAAGAAGCGGATGAAAAAGGCGTTTACCAAATGTACTATGACTATGAAAAACCGTTAAAACAACTGGTCTCGCATCAAGTGCTGGCCATTAACCGCGGAGAAAAAGAAGGCATTTTGTCGGCCAAAGTCGAGGCGGATGAACAAGCGATTCATGATTATTTATTTGATCAGACTGTACCAAGTATGGCCATTTCAGGCGCCATCAGCCTGATTCAAGAAGCCAATGAGGATGCTTATAAGCGTTTTATCCAACCGGCAATTGAACGAGAAATTCGCTCTTCTCTGACAGAAGAAGCGGAAGATCAAGCCATTAAAGTCTTTGGGGAGAATTTGAGAAATCTACTGCTGCAAGCACCGCTTAAAGGCCAAAAAATCTTAGGCTTTGACCCGGCTTTTCGGACTGGTTGTAAGTTAGCCGCTGTCGATGAAACAGGGAAACTGTTAGGCGTGACGGTGATTTATCCCCATCAGCCGGCTTCGAAAGCACAAAGAGAGGCCGCGAGTAAAGAATTGGTGGACTTTTTACGCAAGTATGACATCGATACAATTGCGATCGGAAATGGAACCGCGAGCCGCGAGTCCGAACAATTTGTGGCGGATGTGTTAAAAGATATTGACGAAACGATTGCTTATGTGATTGTAAACGAAGCGGGAGCCTCTGTCTATTCGGCCAGTGCGGAAGCCCGTCGGGAATTTCCTGATTTACAAGTGGAAGAGCGCAGTGCCGTCAGCATTGCCCGCCGTCTGCAAGATCCACTGGCTGAATTAGTTAAAATTGATCCGCAGTCCATCGGGGTGGGCCAATACCAGCACGATGTGTCGCAAAAGAAATTAACCGAACAATTGGATTTTGTGGTCGAAACCGCTGTAAACCAAGTGGGAGTCAACTTGAATACCGCAAGTGCCGCTTTGTTGCGCCACATTTCAGGCTTGACGAAAACCACCGCCGAAAACATTGTGACGCACCGCGAAGACAATGGTTTATTCACCACGCGTAAAGAATTAAACGAGGTGAAACGTTTAGGACCAAAAGCCTTTGAACAGTCAGCCGGATTCTTACGGATTGTCGGTGGCGATGAATTATTCGATAATACCGGTATTCACCCGGAAACGTACAAAGAAGCCGAACAAATTCTTAAAATCGCCGGCGTCCAAAAAGAAGAATTAGGTTCAGAAGAAGCACGGGAAGTGTTAAATGGGCTGGATGCCAAAGCCGTGCGAGAGCAAGTCGGCCT
>JBHWQC010000057.1:0-3299 GCA_043425375.1 Atopostipes sp. | reverse complement strand
TTGGGATTATGTTCATAAGGAACTCAGTAAGTCGCATATGACCTTAAAGTTGTTACACAAAGAATATAGTATACGGGCTAAAGACAATAAAGGCATTCCGTATGCTTACCGTACGTATTGCGAACACTATCAGAATTATGCCGGGAAATATAAAGTTACAATGCCCTTAAAACACAAACCTGGAAAGTCGATTGAAACAGATTGGGCTGGATCTACGCTCAAACTAATTGATCGGGTTACAGGCGAAGATATTAAGGTTTATATATTCGTTGCTGCTCTTCCATTCAGTCAATTGAGTTATGCAGAAGGATTTTTAGATATGAAAAGTCCCAGTTGGTTAACGGGTCATATCAATGCCTTTGAATATTTTGGTGGAGTAGCTGAAACAATTACGCCCGATAATCTCAAGGCTGGCGTAATTAAAACAGACTATGCAGAACCGTTCATTAATGAATCTTATCGTGAATTGGCGGATTACTATCAGACAGTCATTGTTCCAGCACGTGTTCGAAAAGCGAAAGACAAGCCCAGTGTGGAAGGAGCCGTCGGCTTCGTTTCTAGACAAATTCTGGCAGCTTTGAGAAATACCCAATGTTTCTATCTTGAAGAGTTAAATGAATTAATATGGGAAAAATTAGAAGAATTAAACAATGAACCTTTTCAAAAAAAGGAAGGTTCCCGTCGGAGTGTCTTTGAAGAGGAGGAACTTTCTTATTTAATCCCTGTCAGGCAGCCGGCTTATCAATTAACGGAATGGAGAATAGCTAAAGTTCAGTTAAACTACCACATTCAAGTTGAACGAAACTATTACTCCGTCCCGTATGAGTATGTCCAATGTGACGTTGAAGTTCGCCTGACAAAGAACCTAATTGAAGTGTACTTCAATCAATCGAGAATTTCATCCCATAAACGAATAAATAATAAAACGAATCAATATAGCACACTTCATGATCATATGCCCGACCATCATCGCATGTATGCTGAACACACACCGGGAAATGTGAAAGACTGGGCTAAAAAAATTGGAACGAATACATTCGATATGGTGGTCAAGATACTGGATCAACAAGTAGAAAAACGTGCGTTAAAGATACTAGCTGGTATTCAAAATCTTGAAAAGAAGTACTCTACTCAACTGATTGAGGAAACCAGTGAGATTATAATGAGTATCACGAACCAACCCACTCTTGCTACCTTTAAAACGATTATTAAGCGCCAAGCCGACTATAAAAAGAAAGAAAATTTATCAAATGTGAATCTTGCACTGAAAACAAACGAAGACTATGGGTTTACTCGTGGTCCAGATTATTGGAGGAAAAGACAATGAGAAATGAAGAAACTTTGAATAAATTAAAAGAGATACGATTAACGGGTATGGCTGAAGCCTACGAAATACAATCAGAAGATAAAGCCATTAATAATTTATCCTTTGAAGAACGGTTCAATTTACTAATTGATTCCGAACATGCACGTCGCCAATCAAATAAACTCAAGAGATTGATGAAGCAAGCTGCCTTTAGTAACCCTGAAGCTTCATTTGAAGACATTGAATACTATCCGGATCGCCATTTAGACAAAGAGTTACTTACAAGACTGGGCACCGGTCAATACATTGAAGACAGTCAGAATATTATTTTTATGGGCGCTTCAGGCAATTGAAAAACTTGGTTAGCGAACGCCTTCGGTGTTCAAGCCTGTCGACAATTTAAAAAAGTAAAATATATTCGATTACCTGAACTCATTGATGAGTTAAAGGTTGCTCAATTTGAAGCCGATGGAAGTTATAGAAAGTTAGTCAATAAATATCGGAAGGTTGATTTATTAATAATTGACGAATGGCTTCTGACGGAATTAACGCAAGAAGATTCGATTCACATATTAGAAATAATAGAAGCTCGATTACACAAAACTTCTACTATTTTCTGTTCTCAGTTTGCGCCAGATGGTTGGCAACAGAAAATTGAAAATGTTCAGTTGGCTGATGCAATACTAGATCGTGTCGTTCATAATTCGTATAAAATACTTATCGATGGTGAAATCTCTATGCGAGAACGCCATGGATTAGGAGAGATATCATGATTTCACAAGAGATTGAAGATCGAATTGCACGCTACTATTTCCATCGTTATCTTCCTGATCACATAATGGAGGAACTAGAATCCTTGCTTCTCCCACATTTTTTAGAGGAAGAAGAGCCTTCGGCTGATGATATAGTGAGAATGGCAGTTAAGTATATTGATGACGCTTTAGCAGAATAAAATTTAGGCTACTCATCCATCACCTGGATAGTAGCCTTTTCTTAAGCAAATTAAATTATTTTGGAGCACCCTCCGCACCGATGGAGTTATCTTCCGCATTGAGTGGGGCTAAAGTCCGCACAGGTGGAGCTATCTAACCGCAATATTCATTCTATCCTCACAATTGATCTAAAAAAATATATATGAACTGAATCGACTGGTTTAGCAGCAATTATCCGTCTTCAAAGTAATAGTTAGGATGTCCATTTATAGAAGGAAAATCAAAGTAAACTTAATCTTCGTTACATACACCCCAATTTTTCTAAAGTTTGTTTATATAGCTCAATAATTTCTTCACGACTAATTTTATCTTGATTATTTTTATACCAATGGACGGATTGAATCGTGATCCCCATAATAATTTGTCCTTTGTATTCATTCATCATTGTTATATCACTATTATCCTCGGCTGTGTTTACATGGTTTCTTAACATACGCTGCCCATACTCTTGAACACTTTCTAACTCTACAATAATGTCCGCATTCATTTGAAGACTGAAAATGAGATATAGCAAATTATCAAATTGGTTTAGTAGTTGTTCGAAAACCAAAATAAAAAAGTTATCTTCTTCATTCTCTAAATTTTGAAACGCACGATCAAAAATTATATTCATTTTATGCTTAATGAAAAAAGTTAGAAAATCATATTTGTCTAAAAAATGTTTGTAAAAAGTTGGGCGTCGGATCATCGCTTCATCGCATAATTCCTGCACTGAAATTTTCTCAAATTCCTTTTCATGTAACAATTTCTCAAAAGCTTCGATAAGTGATATATATGTTTTTTGAATTCTTAAATCTAAATTTTCCACTTTGAAAACCTACTCCTTCATAATTAATGAACATTTCAACCCTATCTGTTAATTAATTAACAGATGCAAAATTATGTCTCTTGTTCTAGATTTCTATTCAAGTATAATCGTTAATGTGACAAATGTAAATAAAGAAACAAATGTTAAATAACTATCAAATGAATAATAAATGAAAGTAGGTAAACGAATGTCA
>JBHWQC010000056.1:0-2618 GCA_043425375.1 Atopostipes sp. | reverse complement strand
ACTTTTTGGCCACGTCGGCATTTCAACCATACTGTAACTCAAGTCTTGCGGCGGGACATCATACACAATTTCTTTGGCTAAAAATTCTGCGGTCACCTTCATCGCCTTCACCGTATTCCATTCTCCTGGACAACGATGCCCGGCTAAATAATCGCCGCCGCCTTGCGCAACGAGTTTATACTGGACTTGGTCGCTTGGACTCACTTCCCATTCATCAAACCGGTCCGGATTAAAGGTTTCAGGCTGTTCCCAAATTCTTTCATCATACCCTGTTCCAAAATAGTCAAACACGACCATCGCATCTTTTTCAAAATGATAATCCTTCCAAACAAAATCTTTCCGTGTAATCCCAGCATTAAACGGGAAGAAAGGATAATAGCGACGAACTTCTTGTGTGAAGTTGTCGTAGTACTTGCTATCAATATCTTCTGTTCTCAAGCGTTCTTTTATTTTTGGAAATTGGTGCAAAGTCAAAGCCACAAAGTTCATATAAATAGCGATGGCCACTGTTGGACGAAGCACACTGAGCAGATCGGTGGCCGCTGGGTTTAAATCAATCAGAGAACCATCCAAATTTTTGTGGAAAGCCATTTGATACAACGCCGTCTCTTTTTTAGGGGTCAGTTCACCCTGTCGGACTTGCTGAATCAAATCTTTCGCCCAATCCGTGCTGGTCTTTCTAGCTACCACGCCTTTAGCAAATTTAGGATTGGGTTGAGCCACCATTTCAAATAAATTTGAGAGCTGCGCCGTTCGTTTTTCAACATCTCCCTCCGGCAGCGGCACACCTGCCCATTCGCAGACCGCTTTGGTTAAAACTTTTTTGGATTCCTCGTAGAATTCAATGGAAGGTTCTTCCATCCATTTTACCGCACCCTTAAGGAGTTCTTTTTTAAGAATCAAGCCCCACTCTTCAATACGCTCATCTGTCATTAAATCTAAGAAATATTGCTTCCGATTCCGATGTTCGTCTCCATCCAATGTCTGAACGCCGTCGGGTCCGAGTAAGGTCATTTGAGCAAATTTTGGCGCAGCACCTGCTCGCTTGATTTTACTTTCGTCGTAAAATAAGCGTCCCGCTTCTTCTCCACCCATACAAATGGCTTTTTGCCCAAGTAATCTTGTTTCAAAGACATTGGACTGAAAGATTTTTCGGCGATTGGGTAAATAGTTGTAGCCTTCTCTTAATACTTTCAGGCCATTTTCAATTCCTGCTTCTTTCGGCATTTCTTTGATAGCCATACTCTCATCCTTTCGAAAATAATTTTAAAATAAAAGCCATCTGTCTACAAGATGGCTTAAATTGTCGTATTTACTTATAGTTTTCCTAAGGCATCCGCTATATTATCCGATCCCGAAGTCACATCAAAATCTTTATTCTTTGTAGCCTCATTTTTAAGACTTTCAATGACGACGGCCGCGACATCTTCCCGTGGAATTTCTAACGTACGCCCTTCTGTTTCTAACAATTCTTCTGCCTCAATCTTCCCAGTTCCTGCTTCGTTGGTTAAGACAGATGGCCGGATAATCGTATAATTCAATTCACTGCCCATTAACCACCTATCCGCATAATATTTTGCCGCGTGGTAATAACTTGGCGTTGAAGAACCATGGGAAGCGTAAGACCATACTTCGCGGCGATTGGCATTGATCGCGCTAATCATCACAAAACGGTTCACCTTTTTACGCTTAGCGGCTTCAATCACTTTCACAGCCCCATCCAAGTCAATCATCATTGTCATATCGGCACCTGTTGAACCGCCCGAACCGGCAGCAAAAATCACCGTATCGATGCCATCCATGACTTCTTCAAGATGTTCGATGTCTTCTTCTAAATCGACTTTGGCCGTATCAATTCCTCGAGCCTGCGCTTCATTCATTTGATCGTCTTTCCGGTAACCAGCCAGTAAGTTAAACGCCTCATCTTCTTGCATCTTGTCTGTGATGATTCGGCCGATTTGTCCGTTTGCTCCAATCAGTAATACATTCATTTTGAATCCATCCTTTCGTCAACAGTGTAGCAATGAATTCAAAATAGTTTAAGCGATTCACATTTAAATCGGCATTTAGCGACCGACTGTCCAGCCGCCATCCATATAGACTTCCGTTCCATTCATATAATCTGAGTCATCAGAGGCTAAAAACAGCGCTAATCGTGCAATTTCTTCTGGTTTGCCCGCTCGTTTATCCGGAATGTCGTTCAGACGTTCTTCTTCCACATCATCCGTCATCGGTGTCTCAATAAAACCAGGCGCCAGGAGAATTGATTTAACCCCTTTATCGCCGTAATCATAGGCAAGCTGCTTATTGAAGCCGACAAGCGCATGTTTACTGGTCACATAACTTGTGCCGCCGACTCCCGCAAATTTACTGCCTTGCGAACCAAGGTTGATAACCACGCCTTTTTCTTTTTCGACGAAAATCGGCATGACTTCTTTAGTGGCAATGAAGGGCGCTTTTAAGTTGAGTTGAATGACTTGATCAAACAGGTCTTCATCCGTGTCGATAATACCGACGTATTCATCGAGAATACCTGCGCCGTTGTAGAGAATATCAATCGTTCCAAAAGCATCAGCCGTCTCTTGAACCGATTGTTTAATTTGTTCGGTTTCCATTAA
>JBHWQC010000055.1:0-5714 GCA_043425375.1 Atopostipes sp. | reverse complement strand
AGTTCATTTTCAGAAAAATTTCCTAGTCTCTTCGACCTTCCGTTACTTGTTCTCTTGTTTTTCTTGCACAGCTTTCATTCCGCCTTCAATAACGATCGAGTCGAAGCCTTGACTCGCTAGATAAGAAGCCGCTGCAGTGCTTCGGTTCCCTGAACCGCAAAGCGTATAAATAATCTGGTCTTTGTTCAAGCGCTGGGTTTCATTTATTAACTGTTCAAATGGAAGATTCACTAAATTTTTTTCTGGCGCTGGACGGGTGATTTCCTCTGGATGTCTCACATCAAGCAAAATATAATCGTCTTCTAAATCCAAAAAGTCCTTTACAGAAATGGTCGGAAGGGAGTTTAAGGTATTTTCTGGCAATTGACCGGCTAGAAGATACCCTGCATTTTTAGAAAAACCGTATTCCTCTGCAGCTGCAGATAAATCTTCAAGTAATTCTTGATTTTCATCTTCGACAATAAAAACAAGGGGTTGATTTTTATCCAGATAGTAAGACGCGTACTTTTTAAAATTCCCCGGGTTTAAATTTAACGAGCCTTCTAAATGGCCTTTTTGATACTCATGTTGCGAACGGATATCGATGAGTTGCTGGTGCATTAGGTCTGAAAATTGCAGTTTTTTCATTGTACTTCTCCTTTTTGTCGGTTTTTTCTTGGCTTCATAAGTAGTATACCAAAGGGAAGGGAGGTTCCTCCTCTTTTACCTCCCTTTAGTTTACCAAAAACGGCTGATGCATTAAAAATTTCTCATTTCCAAGTGTTCAAAATTGACTTTTTGTTCATAAAGCTTTATTATTTAAAATGTAGTTACAATAAAAACGTTCACATTTTAAGAAGTTTTTTGCCTTACATAGTTTCACTAAAAAAACTTCTCCTACTCATTAAGATGTTTGAACAAATCTTTAAAAAAGGAGTACATTTCAATGATAAAACTATACTTATCACCAAGTTGTACCTCTTGTCGAAAAGCGAAAGCTTGGTTGGACGAGCACAATTTGGAATATGTGGAGAAAAATATTTATCATGAGCCACTCACTAAAGATGAGATCAAGGAAATCTTGATGTTGACGGATGAAGGAACGGAAGAGATTATCTCTTATCGTTCAGAAGCATACAAACGGCTTGAGATGGATTTTGACGAATTGTCCATGAGCGAGTTATTGGATTTGTTTATCGAAGAGCCGAGTTTAGTACGTCGTCCGATTATTATGGATGATCGCCGTTTACAAGTGGGCTTCAACGACGAAGAGATTCGTATGTTCTTGCCGCGTGAAGTTCGTGATGTTGGTTTAATGGAAATTCACCAGCAGTTACGCGTTGCACAATAAATGATTGAACATCATTGGATGGATCGAAAGCAAATAGAGCTTTCGGTCTTTTTTACTTTCTCAATTAAAAGTAAACAGTTATCAAAAAAATGAAGATTCTGCTATAATACGTTCACTCTGTGTTTAGGGAGTTTGGAACGTGACTCCTTAGAAATGCTAGAAGAGAGTAAAAAATGAAACACAGAAATCCGTACAAAGTTGAATCAATTCAACGGGTACAAGATACGTGGAGGATATAAATGGATATGATAGGATTTATCGGTATATTTTTAGCCATTTTTGCGATTATATACCTGACAGTCAAAGGATTACATATTGCACTGGCTGCACCTTTAGCGACTTTAGTTGTATTAGTGACCAATCAAATGCCTATACTTGAATGGATTTTCGGTCCTGAACAATCTTATATGGTTGAATTAGCTAACTTCTTAATTTCAATGTTTGGGCTATTTGTTTTGGGGTCTGTCTTGACACAATTTATGGAGAAAAGTGGTGCGACTCGTGCCATTTCACAGCAAATCATTAGCTGGATTGGAACAGAAAACTCTTACTTAGCGATGGTAGCGATCGTCATTATCGGAGCCTTATTGACTTATGGTGGGGTGAATGCCTTTATTATTTTCTTTGCCATTTTACCGATTTCACGCGCCATTTTTAAGGAGCTCGATATCAATTGGTCCTTAATTACTATCCCACTTTTTACGGGGGTAGCTACTTTTACGCTGACCATGCTCCCGGGCACCCCTTCGCCAACGAATGTCGTTCCTGTCAACTTTCTAGGGACGTCTATGACAACCGGCCCTTTATTGGGGATTGGCGCTTCAATCACAACTTTAATTTACTGTTTATTGTATATGCGTTATCGTTTAAACTAGAGTTTAAAAAATGGTGAAACATTCAACAGTTATCGTAAAGATACGATTGAAAATGAAGAAGGCGCGGTTTTAGAAGAAGAAGCCTTAGAGATTTCTGAAAATTTACCAGGATTTGTCCGCAGTATTTTACCATTGTTTACTTTAATTGGTGTGGTTTTTATTTTTAGTGCGGTTGAGAATATCATTATGGTCGGTTTAACCGCAGCAACCATTGTGGCGATGGTTTTATACAAAAACTATATTACAGAAGACTATATTGAAGTGTTAAATGAAGGAACAATTGGTTCATTTGGACCGGCTCTTTCAACAGCAAGTGCGGTCGCCTTTGGTTCATTACTGGTTTATGCGGATGGGTTTACCGTTGTGGTCGATTTGATTAGAGCACTCACTTCAAACCCGCTGATCATAATGATTATTATCGCAGCTATTTTAGGAGGGGTCACCGGATCCTCTACAGGCGCTGTGGCCGTTGTGATGAACGCGATGTCAGAACAGTTGCTGGCGACAGGAATTGCACCAGCCGTTCTCCACCGGGTGTCCGCTGTAGCGGCTGGGGTAATTGTATTGGTGCCCCATTCCGGATCGTATCTCACGTTTAGAAACCTTTCAGGCTATCGATTGGGGATACGTATAAAGACGCTGTC
The DNA here is from genome assembly GCA_043425375.1 of Atopostipes sp. GTDB lineage: Bacteria > Bacillota > Bacilli > Lactobacillales > Carnobacteriaceae_A > Atopostipes. The sequence continues at coordinate 2,865 of JBHWQC010000055.1, read as the reverse complement.
ATAGTCGTCACAGGCGGGCATACCGTTGGATTAATCACCATGCTTATCCTTTCTCGCTTGCTTTATTAAGTCATTAACGGTTTACTTCAGATTTGAGAAAGTGGTAAAGCATGAAATAAAAGGATGAACTGCCCTTTGTCGACTCGACAGAGGGCAGTTTTCGTCTATAAAACCTTTCTTATATAAATAAAGTGACCGATTTAGACGAAATAACTCTTCAGTTGCTACATGCACCGAGTTGTTGGTTTAAGAAGGGATGCGTAAATTGATGGAGCAGAAAACGAGTTGTGTGATTGTGCATCGCTTGTCAACTATGCAAATTGCAGCTAAAATTATTGTTATAGTGAACGGAACCTTTGTTGAAACAGGTACCCATATTGAATGGCTTGCTTAAAATGGGTCGTATGCACAAATGGTGCAAGCGGGGCAGGCAGAATAAAAAGATGGCTAGTGAAAGGAAGATTGAAATGAAAGTAGAACCGATCAAAGCTTTTTCAGATAACTACATTTGGGTGATTGAAGAAAAAGAGGAAGCTGTGGTAGTAGATCCAGGAGAAGCGGAAGGCGTCTTGAACTATATAGATGAGGAAGGGCTTAAGCTTCAAGCGATTTTACTCACACACAATCATGAGGATCATATTGGAGGTGTGGTGGGGATTTTAGAACAATTCCCCGATACGCCCATTTATGGACCGGAAGAAACCAGTACAATTGCGGATCACATAGTATCAGAAGGTGACTCCTTTGACTTACTAGGGGAAACTTTTGAAGTCCTATTTACGCCAGGGCATACCGCGGGGCACATTAGTTATACTATGGCGGATGCTGTTTTCTGTGGCGATGCTTTATTTTCCGGTGGCTGCGGACGCGTCTTTACGGGAGATTATACGACGCAGTTTGAAACCTTACAAAAGTTTAAACAGATGGACGACAAAGTATTAGTGTATGCTGCGCATGAATATACGGAAACAAATTTACGCTTCGCCTTGTCGGTGGAGCCAAATAATGAAGTCATCAAAGATGTCTTAGCAAACGTACAAGATCAACGTTCAAAAGATTTACCGACGTTGCCATCAACTATCAGTAAGGAAAAAGACATTAATTTATTGTTGCAAGCAGATACTGTAGAAGCTTTTAAAGCCCTTCGTCTAAAAAGAGATGAATTTTAATCGATTTCTCATTTACAAAAGAGAAGAAAGTGTGTAAAATGGTTGTAAGTGTTTTCGCTCGTAAGAACTTTCGAGTCGAGTTCTGAAGATGAAGGAGAATGCCTATGCAGGTAAAAAAAGACACACTGCAACCATTTGTCTCTGATTATTTTGATAAGAAAGAACCATCTGCCGTACGTTTGGCCAGTTTGAAATATGCAGAGCGTAAAGATGAAGTAGCCTTAGTCAATGGCGCCATTGGAAATGTGTCTTTGCCGATGCATCCAAAAATGATTGAACGCTTGCAAAAATTAGGTCAACCCGGCGGCGGTTTTATGGATGGTGTGATTAAATACGAAGAAACACCGGGAAACCCTGAAACGAAAGCTGCTTTTAAACGCATCATTGAATTAGAAGGCTTTGATGTTTCCCATTTAGACGTACTTGTTACAGACGGCGCATCGATGGCGATGGAGCTGACGGTTTTAGGAGTATGCGGCGCACCTGGTCAAAATGAAAAACCTCTATTGATGTTTGATCCCGCCTATACCAATTACACCTCCATTGCCAAGCGAGTGGGGCGAAAAACGGTGACCCTTCCTCGTACATTAAACGAGGACGGAATGTTCACCTTGCCAGATATTGACACACTGGAACAGCTTATTCTCGAAGAAGATCCAGGCGGTATTTTGATTATCCCGTACGACAATCCGACCGGGCAGATGTTTGAAATGAACAAAATGCTTGAAATTGCCCAGCTGTGTGTGAAATACAATCTATGGCTGGTCAGCGATGAAGCGTACCGCGGCTTGTTTTATCAGGACAATCGGGAAGTCATCAGTATTTGGAGGATTACAAACGAAGAAGTGCCAGGCATTGAAGGTCGCAGAATCAGTTTAGAAACCACCTCTAAAGTCTGGAATGCCTGTGGGCTCCGCATTGGTGCTTTAGTCACGGATAATGCAACTTTTTATGAAAAAGCTGTCGCTGACTATACGAGTAATTTAAGCGCGAATGCGATTGGTCAGCATTTATTCGGCGCCTTGGCCCATGAAACCAAAGAAGACTATGACGCGTGGATGAATAATATCCGCTCGTATTATAAAAATTTAAGTGTCGCGATGCATGTACAGTTAAAAAGAGAGAATCCCAATTTTATCGTGTCGCAGCCGGAATCTTCGATTTACTTGGTGGTGGATGTCAGAAAAGTAGTTGGGCCAGCTTTCAAAGTGGATGAGTTTGTTTCTTATTGTGCAGAAAAGGGATCTGTGTTGATTGAAGACGAGCCGACGACTTTGCTGATGGCCTCAATGGCTGGGTTTTATAGTGCAGGTGCAGAGGGTTTTGAAAATCCAGGCAACACACAAATTCGACTTTCCTTTTGTGAGCCAATAGAAAAATTAGAAAAAATCCCTTATTTGTTGAATGAACTGCTTAAGCAATATCAAACCATAAGATAAGAAGAAGCCCATGAGAATGGGCTTTTTATATACTCCGTTAAGAATTTCGAAAATTATATCGAATTCGAGACGTTTTCCTTTCTTTCTATTTCTATTGTGTTAATATGAAGTTAGAAATAAAAATATTGGAGGAATGGATCAATGAAAATTGGAATTATTATGGGAAGTATCCGCGACGGACGAGCAAACGAAGATGTTGCAGCATGGGTAAAAGAAACTGCTGAAAACTACACGTCAAATGCGCAATTTGAATTAGT
>JBHWQC010000054.1:0-35708 GCA_043425375.1 Atopostipes sp. | reverse complement strand
CTCAAAGAGGAAATGTGGGTTTGCGTTTTTTCTTCATCTCTTTTATTTCGAGAAAGCTCTTGTTTCAAATACGTTTTCTCATTTCTGAGAGATGTTTGCTTTTGAAGCAGCTCAATATACTGTACACGCAATTCTTCCATCTGTGCTTCCTTGTCGCCCTCTAAATACTGACGCTTATCTTCTAATTCTTTTAGCTGCGCAGTGTATTCTTTTAAGGCTTTCGATTCTTGTTCAAAGGCTTGAGTCACTTCTGCTAATTCTTTTTCTAAAGTGTCCGTTTGTGCTGTTAATCGCTGAATCGAAGTTTCTTTCTCTTGAACAAAAACCTCTTTATGGCGCGCTTTTTCGTCAAATAAATTTAAAGCCGCTTCCGTCCGTTCGCGGTTTCGAACCACTTCCACGATTCTTTGATTCAATTCATCACGCAAGGCTTCAAAATCTTGAACGATTGCTTTTTGTTTCTCTTGTCTTTCTTCTAAGGCTTCGGTTTCTTGTGTGACTTGTCGTAAATTTTCTGCAATCTCTTGAATCTTTTCTTTATCGGCTTTTACTTTTTGTTTCAAGTCTTTAATTTGCCAGACGGTCACCCCAATATCTAAATCGGTCAATTGTTCTTTTTGGTCTAAATACGACTGCGCAATATCGGCTTGCTGTCTGAGCGGTTCCAGTTGCGCCTCTAATTCATATAAAATATCTTGTACACGATCTAAGTTTTCTTGCGTTTGGTCTAACTTGCGCTCGGCATCTCGTTTACGCACTTTATATTTATACACGCCCGCTGCCTCTTCAAATATCCCCCGGCGGTCTTCTGGTTTTGAATTAAAAACCGCCTCGACTTGCCCTTGGGAAATAATGGAAAAAGACTCTCGTCCGAGTCCCGAATCCATAAACAAATCTAAAATATCCCGCAGCCGGCATTCCTGCTGGTTAATCATATAAGTGGACTCTCCACTTCGTGAAATGCGGCGCAAGACACTCACTTCTTCAAATTCAATGTCTAGATATCCATCGGAGTTATCTAATATCAGTTCGACTTCCGCAAGATTTAGAGGTTTGCGTTCGTGAGTCCCTGAAAAAATCACGTCATTCATGCGGTCCCCACGCAAATTCTTAGCTGATTGTTCCCCCATCACCCAGCGGATGGCCTCAATGATGTTTGATTTGCCGCTGCCGTTTGGACCCACAATGGCTGTGACGCCGTCATTAAAGGATAATACAGTTTTTTCAGGAAAAGACTTGAATCCTTTTAAAATAATTTTCTTTAATTGCAATGGTACCTTCTCCTTTATCCCCTATTACCTGCTAATTGTTCGAAAGCGACGCGCGCCGCTTCTTGCTCCGCTCGTTTTTTAGACGTGCCAATCCCGGTTCCCATCGTTTCATTTTGGATACGCACTTCCACTTGAAATTGCCGTGCATGATCCGGTCCTAACGTATCGACCACTTCATACTCGATATGCACCACGCCATCTCTTTGCATCCATTCTTGTAAGGCTGTTTTATAATCCATCCCATGCGAGAAATCACCCGCATTAATTTTTGGAAACAAAAGAATTTCCAATACCTTTCGTGCTTCTTTGACACCTTGGTCTAAATAAACCGCCCCAACAAAAGCTTCAAATACGTCACATAACAAAGAAACCCGCTCGCGTCCATTTGATTGTTCTTCTCCGCGTCCCAATCGAATAAACGAAGGCAGGCCGCTTTCAATTGCCAGTTGCGCTAAAGTTTCCGCACGAACGGCTGCTGCCCGCATTTTTGTTAATTGACCTTCTGGCAGTTCTTTATATTTTTTATACAAATAATCTGAAACAATTAATTCAATGACGGCATCACCTAAAAATTCTAACCGCTCTAAATGTTGAATATTATCTTCCCGATGATCATTCGCATAGGATGAATGTGTGAAAGCCATACGGACTAGCTCTTCGTCTTCAAATTGAATACCAAACGTCTCGTATATGTGTTGTTCGATTTTCTTTTCCATTCTTTCACCTTCTTTTCTCTTTAAGACCTTTTTATTATACGCAAATAGTGACTAAAATCAACTAGCCCCGCCTTAAGCCGTTGGACAAGCAAAAAAGAATCGACTTTTCATATATATTGAAAAGTGGATTCTTCTCTACCCTTCTGCTCGTTTTTTAAAAATCAGTAAACTCATCTCTGTCTTCGTCTTCTTCATCGACTTCTTCAAAATCTCGGTCAAAATTGTCATAACGCGAGTCGGTACGGTTTTGGTCCTCTCGTCTTCTTTGTTGTCTATTTCTTGTCTGATTCGATGAGGCATTATCATCCGAACCAAAAAGATTTCTAAACAGCCAGACAACGAGGCCCAATACAACAATTAGCCAAAAATAACGGAAAAATAACACAAGTCCGCCGCCAACCAAATAACTGAACACAAAAAACAGCAGTAAACAGCCGAACGTTGAACAACCCGTACTATAAAATACAGGGCCGCCTCGATTTCGATAAAACATCCTTTCACATCCTCTACAGTCAATCCATCTTTCTACTATTTTACCATATCTTGCGCTTTAATAAAATCATTGCAGGTTTCTTTCATTCATAAGAGAGGAGATTTATGCTACAGTATTGAAGAGAAAAACTGTAAGGTAGGTGTTTAGAATGATTACAATTGGTTTAACCGGCTGGAGTGATCATGAGTTAATTGCTCCGGTCAATAAAAGAAAGTTGGAAGACTATGCCAGCCACTTCCCTTTTGTTGAAATCGATACGAGTTTTTATGGTATTCCCTCAGCAAAAAGTATCCAAAGCTGGATGGATAAAACGCCGGAACGTTTTCAATTTATACCTAAGGCTTACCAGGCGATGACGCAGCATCAGCATTGGCAGGACCATTATGACAGTTTGGAAGAATTGTTCGATACGTATAAAGTCCGTTTTTATCCGATGATTCGCGAAAAACGAATCAAGGCTTTTTTATTTCAGTTCCCGCCCTATTTTCATTGTTCGCAAAAAAATGTAGAGTATTTAGAACTCGTGAGCGAACTGATGAGCACTTTGCCGGTAGCAATCGAGTTTCGTCACCGCAGTTGGTATAGTGAAGAAAATCGAGAGAACACATTAGCGCTCCTTCGAGAAAATTTCTTTATTCATACGGTTGTGGACCAGCCGCAAACACCTGGAAATAGTGCGCCCAGTGTGTTTGAAAGCACGAATTCAAAATTGACCTTGTATCGCCTGCACGGACAAAACTATTCGGGCTGGCTGAATGCCTCCGATGACCCGGCTTGGCGTGCAAATCGGACTTTACATGATTACAGTGAGGAAGAGCTGCTTAAAATTAAAGAAGCTGCCTTACAGCTGGAACAGCAGTCAGAAGAAGTGGCCGTCATTTTTAATAACAACTCTGGCGGTCATGCGGCAAAAAACGCCAAAGAATTACAAGCGCTCTTAGATCTTGAGTTTGAGGGGTTGAATCCGCAGCAATTGGACTTGTTTTAAGAAAGGACAGAAATATGGATTTAAAGGTATTATATGAAGATAACCATTTATTCGTCGTAGAAAAACCACGCAATATGCCGGTGCAAGAAGATGCATCGGGTGACTTGGATTTATTAAATGCGGGCAAACAATTTTTAGTTGAAAAGTACAACAAGCCAGGTGCTGCCTTTTTAGGCTTGGTGCATCGGCTAGATCGTCCGGTAGGCGGTGTCATCTTATTTGCGAAGACCTCCAAAGCCGCTTCTCGGATCTCCAATGAAATTCGTTTGAATCGTTTTGACCGGAAATACTATGCGATTGTGCGGGGAGTGCCATCTCAGAAAAAAAGAACATTAACTGATTATTTGTTAAAAGATAAGCAAACCAATACTTCTGCAGTTGTTGAAAAAGGCACGAGAGATGCGAAACAGGCCAAATTAGACTATGAAGTATTAGCGAGCGACAAGAAACAGGACTTGAGTTTATTAAAAGTGAAGTTGCACACGGGACGCAGCCATCAAATCCGAGTTCAATTGAGCCATATGGGTTTCCCTATTTATGGCGACCAAAAATATGGGCAATTTGTCAATTCACCTGGTGAACAAATTGCGCTTTGGGCGCAAGAATTGGGTGTCAAACATCCCACGAAAGATGAACAAGTCGTTGTATCGGTTCCGCCTCCAAATGAGTACCCTTGGAATTTGTTTCAATAAAGAAAATATCGAAATGTGATGAATTATCGAGTAGATAGAGCGTCTATCCCGGCTATAATTTTATTTATAGCTTCGTTAGGAGCTCTATCCCCTACGTAATTATTTTTAGTTGAGATTAGAACGAAAAGAAGCGAATATCAAAAAGCACAAATCCGTCTGGTTTTTCAAGACGAATCTGTGCTTATTTTTATTTTATTAAACAACCTTTCCGACAAGTGTATCGGTAAAATGACCGAGTGCCCAATCATGACCGGCTTGGTTAAAACTCGCGACTCCCTGTTCATGCACGACGATATTATACCCTTTGTTGTAGGCATCAACTGCTGTGTGTAACACACAGATATCTGTACAAACGCCGACAATATGCAATTCTTCAATTTTACGTTCTCTTAGTTGTAATTCCAAATTGGTTCCGGCAAAAGCAGAGTATCGCGTCTTATCAAAGTACTCCACATGCTCATCCTCTTTAATTTTATGATACAACGTTTCTAATGTGCCATATAAATTGCGTCCATCTGTCCCCTCAATATTATGAGGCGGGAAGAGTTCATTTTCCGGATGCAACTCATGTCCTTCATAGTGTAGGTCTATTAAAAAAGCCACATAGTCTCCATTTTCATGAAAATCTTTTGTCAGCTTTACAATATATTCTTCTAAATCTTGGCCGGGTTTTCCGCAAGTCAATGCGCCATCTTCTGCGACAAAATTATTGGTATAGTCAACATTCAACAATGCTTTTTTCACTAGATCACCTCTTCTGTCACCCATTTTATCATGAACACTTTGGTAAAGTGGGCAGAATGAATGCCAATTTGATAAATTTCCTTTTTATCTTCTCTTTTATTCGGTACAATAGAAGCTGTCATTTGTATAAAGGAGAGAAGAGATGAATCAAGAAGAAAAAAATAATCCATTTAGTTGGTTAATCAATTTTTTAAAAGGAATGTTAATTGGCTCAGGGGCCATTTTACCTGGAGTAAGTGGTGGCGCTTTAGCGGCCATTTTTGGTTTATACGAACCGATTATCCGCTTCTTAGCGGATATGCGCGATAACTTTTGGTCTAATGTGAAATTTCTGATGCCCGTTGGCTTAGGTGCGGTCTTTGGTGTTTTCGTCTTAGCTACCCCCATCGATTATGGGTTGCAATACTACCCCGCTCATGTGTTATGGGGCTTTATCGGAGCCATCTTGGGAACTTTCCCTAGCCTGTATCGCGAAGCCGGGAAAGAAGGCCGCGAGCCGAAACACCTATTGCTTGCCGGCTTTACGGCAGTCGCCTTTTTTGCTCTGTTAGTTTGGGCAAACAATAATTTAAATGTGGATATGCCTGAAAATATCTTCTCATGGCTCATGGCGGGGGGTATTTTTGCCAGTGGATTAATTATACCGGGTCTCAGTCCATCGAACTTTCTTATTTATTTTAACTTGTACCAACCATTGACCGAAGGGATTCGAACGCTTGATTTTTCAGTCATTATTCCGGTCGGAATTGGTGCCGTTTTAGTGGTGCTTTTGTTTGCGCGTATTGTCCGAAATATTATGGACCGGGCCTATGCGACGGTGTTTCACTTTATTTTAGGTGTGGTCTTGGCTTCGACTGCGATTATTGTGCCGTCGTCTGAAATGTATACCGTTTTTACAGCTGGAGATTATGTCATTGTGACCCTCATCTTCCTAGCTGGTTTGGCGCTTGGTTTATGGATGGGGTATTTAGAAGAGAAATATCAATAAAGAAAAGAAAGTGAGTGGGTAAGATGTCTTCAATTTATGACTTGTCCGTAAAAGATACTAAAAATGAAACGGTACAGCTTTCAATATTTAAAGGCAAAATTTTATTAATTGTCAACACCGCCATTAAATGTGGTTTAGCGCCGCAGTATGAAGAGTTACAATCCCTTTTTGAAAAATATCAAGATCAGGGATTTTATGTGCTTGATTTTCCAAGCAACCAATTTTTACAGTCGCCGGAATCAGCTGAAAAGACAGATGATTTTTGCACACGCGAATACGGCACTACTTTCCCCCGTTTTGATAAAGTCAATGTCAATGGTAGCGAAGCTTCTCCACTCTACAAGCATTTAAAAGAACAACAAGGCGGCATGTTCAGCTCCGCTATTAAGTGGAATTTTACGAAATTCTTAGTCGACCGTGAGGGAAACATCATCAAACGCTATGCGCCAACGGTCAATCCAAAAGAAATCGAAGCGGATATCAAAGTCCTGCTTTAAACCAAAAAGCCACTCTTTAAAGGCATACAAATCCTTCAAAGAGTGGCTTTTTTACGCTTCTACTGCTAAAGCAAAAACCGTTGCTGACTTGAACGTCTTGCCTGGTTCTAACCAAATCGAACCGAAGTTTTTTTGGTTGACCGCATCGGGTAAAGCGCATGTTTCTAAAGTGATGCCTGCATGAACTGGCAAGACTTTTTCGTTTTCAGTCACAGGCACTTTTTCAGAATTGTGGGTAAATATTACCACAGCCTCCGCATCCGTCTTTATCTTCAGCACACGGCCCGATTCTTCTTCTTTCAATACAACGGCCGGGCGATTCGCTGCTTTGTTTAGGACAAATGGATGGTCATAGCCATCTCGGTCTTTAATTTGTTCGTCGCTGCTTTGTAAAACCTCTTCTAAAAAGCGCAGCTGACGCAAATCAAAGTCCGTTCCCTTTACCGCTCGTAATTCACCGGTTGGAATATTCTCTTCATCTAACACCGCAAACTGCTCGCTGCTGACTTGCAATTTATGATTATGGATCAATGTATCGCTGTCACCATTTAAGTTAAAATAGACATGGTTGGTGGGATTAAATAACGTTCGCTTATTTGTTTGGGCTTCATACGCAATTCCCACTTCATTTTGTTCATTTAAAGTATACGTCACCTTCACTTCTAAATCTCCTGGGAAACCACTCTCTCCATCTGAGCTGACGGTCTTTAAAATAAGCGCCGCTTGATTGTCCGACTCTTCTGTTGTTGCTTGCCACACATGTTGATCAATCCCTGTAAAGCCACTATGCAAATTATTCCCATTTTCATTTTGTTCAAGCACTACTTCCGCATCGCCATCTTTATAGGAGGCGCCGGAAATACGACCCGATACTGATCCAATAATTGCTCCGTGGAAGGGTCTAGAAGCGACTATTTCATCTAAAGAAGTAAAATTAACTGTAATATTCTCTACTTTCCCCTCTTTATCCGGCATCATCAGCTTTGTTAGGATTGCCCCGTAAGTAATGACTGAAATTGAGTAGTTGTTGCTGTTTTTTAACGTATATTCAAAAACCTCTTTTCCATTCACTGCTCCGAACCGTTTCTTTTCAATCTGCATTTGTATTCTCCATTCTTTCGATTGCAAAGACAACCAATCCCTAACGCAAGAGATTGGTTGTTTTATCCTCATTATTTAATTTTCTGTATATAAATCTCTTGTATATACTTTATCATACACATCTGCCAAGTTTTCATTGCGACGATTGGCAACAATGACATCACTAATTTCTTTGAATTCGTCTAAATCTCGAATCACTCGGGAATTGTAGAAAGTCTCATTTTCAAGCACCGGTTCATAAACCACCACTTCGATGCCTTTTGCTTTGATTCGCTTCATAATCCCTTGAATAGAAGATTGGCGGAAGTTGTCGGAACCTTCCTTCATTACTAAGCGGTAAATCCCAACGACATCCGGTTTAGCTTCAATCACTTGGTTAGCGATAAAATCTTTACGCGTGCTGTTAGAGTCAACAATGGCTCGAATCAAAGTGTTTGGCACATCTTCGTAGTTGGCAAGCAGCTGCTTGGTGTCCTTCGGCAGACAATATCCGCCGTAACCAAAGGAAGGGTTGTTGTAGTGATCGCCAATTCTTGGATCCAACCCCACTCCTTCAATAATGGATTGCGTATCCAAGTTACGCACTTCCGCATATGTATCTAATTCATTAAAGAAAGAAACACGCATCGCTAAATAGGTATTGGCAAAGAGTTTGACCGCTTCCGCTTCCGTGGAACGCATAAATAAAACAGGAACCTCATCTGCAGCAGCACCTTCTACCAGCAAGTCAGCAAATTGGCGCGCTCGGTTGGAATCTTCACCGAGAATAATTCGGCTCGGGTATAAATTGTCATATAAAGCGTTCCCTTCACGTAGAAACTCAGGAGAAAAGATGATGTTTTCCGTCTCGTATTTTTGACGAATTTCTTCTGTATAGCCAACAGGAACCGTTGATTTAACAATCATTGTCGCTTCTGGCGCATATTTTAAGACATCCTCAATGACACTTTCTAGTGCACTTGTATCAAAGTAGTTGGTCTTTTCATCGTAGTTGGTCGGGGCAGCGATTACTATAAATGCCGGATTATGACCGTAAGCTTCAGCTTTGTCTGAAGTAGCTGTTAGATTTAACTCTCTTGTAGCAAAGAAGCGTTCCACTTCACTGTCCTCAATTGGTGAAATGCGTTGGTTGATTAAGTCCACTTTCTCTTGTACAATCTCAAGTGCCCGCACTTCATTGTGCTGGGCCAGCAACACCGCATTCGCCAAACCCACATACCCCATACCTACAACTGTAATCTTTGCCATTCTATACTCTCCTCTTTTTCGATTCTTTCCATAGTGCTTAGTCATTAATTTCAAGTTCTGACTTTAGTTGCTGACTGATATTGGCGATTTCCTCATCAGGAATGATTTCATAGTAGACACCATCCATCATCGTCCCTGAACCGCTCATTTGCACTTCTTGAATATTTCCAGTCGCGCCGCGGTAATTCACAAACACATTGACCATATCGTTAAACTGCATATTGGTCAGCACATTATTTTCTGTGGTTTCTAAGATGGATTGATAATTGGCGATACTATTTAAAGAGGCGATTTGGTCAACGATAGCTACCACAACTTCACGCTGACGGCCTTGGCGCGCATAATCACCATCTTCTTGGCGCATCCGCGAATAAGCGAGTGCCATCTGTCCGTCCATATGTGTGGGCTGGCCTTCAATAAATTGATAACCACTTTGTGAAAAGGTCCGTGACGGGGCCACGTGAATGCCACCCACTGCATCCACAATTTGTTGAATGCCGCGCATGTTGACGGATACAAAATAGTCAATTGGAATATCGAGCAAATTTTGAACAGAGTTTACCGCCATGGCTGGCCCTCCAAACGCGTAGGCATGATTGATTTTATCCATCGTACCTCGACCCACAATTTCAGTATAAGTGTCTCTGGGGATACTGACAATCGTTGTTTGATCCGTATTTGGATTTACTGTCGCTACCATCATGGTATCCGAACGGCCGCGGTCTACTCGACCCATATCCCCGGTGTCAATACCTAAGAGAAGTACTGAAAATGGAGCTTCTCCCGCTAAATCTACTTCTTTTTCTTGACGACTTTCGTGTGGAATGGTCTCTGCAGTAATATCAGAATGAATCGTATTTGTTGTTGAGCGCAGCTCATAGTATATAAAGACGCCCAGACCAATTAAAATAAGAAATAGAAGACCAATAATCCAGAAACAGCCGCGTCTTCCTCGTTTTTTCTTTCTACTTCTCCTTGATAATTCATTTGTATGGTTTTCCATTGTTTTACCCACTTTATTATGTGAATTTTCTAACTTGCTTCTATTATAGGTTATTTACATGTTTGTTACCATTAAAAATTGTACCAAAATTAAGGGAGAAAAACGAATAATGTTTGCCCTCATTATTAAATGATGATTTTAACCGCTAATCAGCTTTCTCAACCATCTCGATAATTTGTATGTGCCTTTTTTTGTATCGTTTCGACGGCTTGTCAGCTGCAGCGCTGCTTGACTGTTTCCCTTTTGGAGCATTCTAAGCAAGCTTCTTAAAAAAGGGGATGGTTGGATAGGAAATTTTGCATCGTTTAAAGCGGTTTGGATTTCTTTGGTTAATAAGATCTCCTGCATTCGGTTTTCTTGTTGTTCCACTGTATAAGGAGAGAATTTCGAACATAAATTCTCCACCTCTAGATGTACAGCATCAAAGTACGCTTGTACAATGAGATCTCGGTATTCTTTACCGCAGCCCCACTCTGTAAACATTTCTTCCAGACAAGTTGCTAATTTAAAATGAACGTCATAAAGGTGTTCTTGGTACCCATCTGTCTGCGGCTGACTCTCATGCTGGCAATAAGACGAGCGATTAAAGGCAACGCTTTGAATATTTTTGTACACTTTCAAATTGAAAAAGGCTGCTTCATTTAAAGGCATCTGAGCAAATTTTATTCGATTTTTGACTAGATGGCTGCGACGATAGAGTTTATTGTGTAAAGCATACGGAAAGAAATGATGAAAATTGCGATAGTGATTTCTAAAAGCTTTTTGAGTGGAGAGATGAGGCATTCGCGGAAAATGTCGAAACCCTCCTTCAATACTTATTTGGTTCGTATCTTGAAACCCAAATACAACTAAATCGGCGTTTCTTTCCTTCGCCAGGAAAAGATTGTCTTCTATCATTTTGTAATCAAATCTATCTTTTGGACTCGCAAAATACACATAGTCACCCGTTGCTTTAAAGAGTCCGCGATTTCTTGCGACTGCAATTCCTCTTTTTTCTTGGTGAATCACTTCTACTAAGAGCGGCTCCCTTTTTGCATATTCTTCACAAATATGGGCAGATGCATCTGTTGACCCATCATTTACAAGTATTAATTCTACACCATAGATGCTTTGTTTTAAGATGGAATCGATTGCTCGACCCACTGTTTTTTCAGCATTATATACTGGCATAATGACCGACACACGGTACATCTAAACCCCACCCTTTTAAATTATTCTCGACTCTCATTATAGCATAGACATTTGTGCAACCTTTGAAATGTGTGTGTCTTCTTCATAACTTAATATTTGAAAACATTCTGTAATATATGGAAAATATGGTAAAATAACGTTAAATAGAGAAAAGAGGAGTGTTTATATGGCAATTCTAGTTACAGGTGGGGCTGGCTATATCGGTTCACATACCGTTGTTGAGTTATTAAACAATCATCATGAAGTGGTCATTGTGGATGATTTCTCAAATTCCGACCCTATTGTGTTGGAACGAATTAAAGAGTTAACTGGAAAAACCTTTAAATTTTATGAATTGAATTTACTGGAAAAAGAGAAACTAAAAGAGGTATTTGAAGCGAATGAGATTGAAGCTGTTATTCATTTTGCCGGCTTTAAAGCGGTGGGTGAATCGGTGGCTGAACCTTTAAAGTATTATCACAATAACATCACAGGGACACTGGTTTTACTTGAAGTTATGAAAGAGTTTGATGTAAAAAAAATTGTCTTCAGTTCTAGCGCAACGGTCTATGGGATGGATAATGAAGCGCCCTTCACGGAAGATATGCCCACATCTGCGACGAATCCTTACGGGCAAACAAAGGTCTTTATCGAACATATTTTAAGTGATCTGCACGTGGCCGACCCTGAGTGGAGCGTTATTTTACTGCGCTACTTTAACCCAATTGGTGCCCATGAATCAGGGCGCATGGGAGAAGACCCAAATGATATTCCAAACAATTTAATGCCTTACATCACGCAAGTAGCGGTGGGTAAACTGGACAAATTGTCTGTGTTCGGTAACGACTATGATACCCATGACGGCACCGGCGTCCGCGACTACATTCATGTGGTCGATTTGGCGCAAGGACACTTAAGTGCACTAGATTATACTTTAGAACACAGTGGGGTCGAAGCCATCAATCTTGGCACAGGTGAAGGCTACTCAGTTCTTGACGTCGTGAATGCTTTTGAAACAGCTAATGAGGAAGATATCCCCTATAAAATTGTCGAGCGTCGGCCAGGTGATATTGCAGTTGGTTATGCGGATGCCAATAAAGCGGAAGAGCTCTTAGGCTGGAAAGCCCAGCACTCTTTAGAAGACATGTGCCGCACGTCTTGGAATTGGCAGAAAAACAATCCGAATGGGTATATGTAAAGTGTGAACTACATCGGCACTAAAGTACCGAGCTTCTGGGAACGCCCTTAACTTACCTGTGTCGCACGAGTGCTTACAGGCAGCGGTTTAGGCTGGTTTACCAAGGCTTGTCCCAAGCCGAACGATAGTATATTTTTGGCGGCGTTTATATCGCGATCATGAGGTGTGTAACAGGTTGGGCATGTCCATTCTCGAATGGATAAATTATGCTTACCGCCGTCATGTCCGCAAGACGAACAGATTTGCGAGGTTTTATATGGATTGACGACAACTAGCTCTTTTCCATACTTTACGCACTTGTATTCCAACATTTGACGAATCTCCCGCCAAGACTGAGCCGCAATACTGCGTGCCAAATGAGAATTTTTCATCATATTGGCTGTGTTTAAGTCTTCCAATACAATGACATCAAAATCTTTAACCAGTGCAGTCGTCAATTTATGTAGACGATCGATGCGCTGGTTCTTCTCTTTTTGGAACACTTTGGTGCGTTGTTGCTTTGCCTTCTGGTAGTTCTTAGCGTTGGGCAGAGAAATACCTTTTGCCTTTGCTAAACGAGCACGACGAGCGACACGTTGCTCCCAATACAATCGTTTTCCTGCTAAGAGCTTGTCGTATCGGATTGTAGGGATTTTATCCCCAGTTGACAAAACCATCAAATCAGCAATCCCCATATCAATGCCAACGGAACGGTTGGTTTTTGTGGCTAAGACTTGGCTTTCGTCTTCCACAAGTAAACTACACTCAAAAGTTCCTGAAGGTGTAAGGCGGATCGTTGCTCTTTTAATCTTGCCATTGATTTTTCGTCCACAACGAAAACGCACATAGCCAATCTTTGGCAACCGAAGATAGCCATTCTCATAACGGATAGAGTTATTCACATTCTTAGCAGTATAAGATTGTCGTGCATGATGCTTTCCTTTAAAACGGGGATATTTGAAATGTCCTTTTTTCGTAAAGAACTTTTTGAACGCGCTTGCCAGATCCGCTGACACCTGTTGGAGGCTGGTAGAATCCGATAATTTTAAAAAGACATGCTCCTGCTTTAATGTAGGCAATAAGTTATTTAAATCATACTCACTCAAGGGAGGTAATGTAGGATTATTTTCATAACGTTTGTTCCACATATCTAAGAATTGATTCCACACAAATCGAGCATTCCCAATATTTTGCACTACTTGAGTTTGTTGATTTGTTTTTAGGGTAATTTGTCCTTTAATTCCGTATGCCATTTAACATCGCCTCCCCCATTTGTATGGTAGACTTATTATAGCACCTATAGTGTTTAAATAACACGATTAAAGAGCTTGAATATAGGAAATAGAGGTTTTCACATGTATACAAAAACACGTACCAATGTTTATCGAACAACGTACCATTTTGTCTGGGTAACAAAATACCGCAAAGCAATTTTCACAACACCCGAACGTCGTGAAGCACTGAAGGAATTCTTGCATCAAATTGCTAAGAATAACGAAATTACCATACTGGAAAGTGAGATTGTGAACGATCATGTTCATTTAGTTGCTTCTTTCCCACCAAGCAAATCCATCAGCTCAGTAATGAAGGCTCTGAAAGGAGCTTCTGCACGAGAATGGTTTCAACAATTCCCAGACACCAAAAAGGAGCTTTGGAAAGGCTCTTTGTGGTCGAGGAGTTATTTCGTCAGCACGGTGGGCGATGTATCTAAAGAGGTCGTTATGCAATATGTACAAAACCAGTTAAAAGAATTCAATGCTGGCCGTTCGAGACGTGATTCATCCCCTGGTTAAAACCAAGGGTTTTCTCACTAACGCCTTTATAAAAAGAAAAATGCGAGAGCCTTTTGAAGGGTTCTCGCATTTTTTATGGCTACTCTAGTTCATTTATTGGCTCTCTTGTTTGAAAATTCTTTTGGTACAAGTTAATTAAATACCCATACTTACTCCCTTTATTCTGTCGTCACTTCAAATTCAGCTGTTAACGGTTCTTCATTGACTAACCGAACTAGGCGGTAATGCCCTGTTTTTAACGGCTCATAAAAGGCTAAATTTACTTCTTCTGTTGCTTCATCCCCCGCATTTAAAGTATAAGCAATCATGATAAAACTTATTTCTTCGTTTGGTTCAACGATATACCAAGTATCCTCATCGTATATTTCCAGCGTATAAGGGGCACCGTACGTCATTTCTACTTCTGAGTGGTTGCGGATAGTTAATTCAAACGTATCGCCTGCTTGTTGATACGTATCTTTGGACAATGCTATAGAGACACCTTCTAACTGATTGACATTGCTTCCATGCAGCGATTCTTCCCTTTGATGATCTGTCCGACAACTGCTTAATAGAAATAGACCAGCAATAGCAGCAACGAATATAGCGAAGAGTTTCTTCATCTCAATGACCCCTTTCATAGGGTTACTCAAGAGATTAACCAACAGAGCCTTCCATTTCAAAACTGATCAGACGGTTCAACTCCACCGCGTATTCCATCGGCAATTCTTTCGAGATTGGCTCCACAAAACCGAGTACAATCATTTCTGTCGCTTCCGCTTCTGACAAGCCCCGGCTCATTAAATAGTACAGCTGATCTTCTGAAATTTTCGATACCTTTGCTTCATGCTCTAAATTGACACGGGAGTTGTGAATTTCATTATATGGAATCGTGTCTGAAGTCGATTTGCCGTCTAAAATAATCGTGTCGCATTCAATATGCGAATCGGAATTTTGTGCATTTTCTCCCACATACACCTGGCCGCGATAATTGACAGCACCGCCATCACGGGCAATTGATTTTGACACAATGTTGCTGGACGTATTGGGGGCGAGGTGATAAATTTTCGTACCGGTATCTTGCACTTGCCCTTCGCCAGCCATCGCCATCGTAGTCACTGTTCCTTTTGCGCCTTCACCTTTTAAAAAGATGCTCGGATATTTCATGGTCGTCTTCGCGCCAATATTTCCATCCACCCATTCAACCGTCGCACCGGCTTCTGCTGTTGCTCTTTTTGTAACTAAATTATACACATTATCTGACCAATTTTGAATGGTTGTGTACCGGCAGTAGGCATCTTTTTTTACAACAATTTCGACAGTCGCCGCATGCAACGAACTGGCTGAAAATGTAGGGGCTGTACAGCCCTCGACATAATGAACACTCGCCCCTTCATCGACCACAATAAGTGTCCGCTCAAATTGGCCCATTGATTCTTCATTTATTCGAAAATACATCTGAATGGGAACATCTACCCGCACATTTTTTGGCACATAGATAAAGGTGCCTCCAGACCAAGCAGCTGCGTTAAGAGCTGATAATTTATTGTCATCATAAGGGACAACCGTTCCAAAATGCTCTTTGAAAATTTCCGGGTATTCTTGTAAAGCGGTATCTGTATCCATAAAAATAATCCCTAATTTTTCAAATTCTTTTTTCATGTTGTGGTAGACCACTTCCGACTCATACTGGGCGCCCGTTCCGGCAAGATAAGCGCGTTCGGCTTGTGGGACACCTAAACGGTCAAAGGTCTCTTTGATTTTTTCTGGCACTTCTTCCCACGTACGCGCGGGTTTATCGGAAGGCTTTCGATAAAAGGTATAGTCATCAAAATCCAATTCAGATAAATCAGCTCCCCACGTAGGCATCGGCCGTTTTAAAAAATGCTGATAGGCTTTTAGTCGATAATCCAGCATCCACTCGGGTTCATTTTTTCGAGTGGAAATATCACGCACAATTTCTTCTGTTAAGCCTTTTCCTGTATCATATAGGGATTCGATGTCATCATGAAAACCATACGCATACTCACTTCTCGTTGGTACATTTTCAGACATAGTACACTTACACTCCTTCTTTTTTAACTGCTTGCTGTTTTTGCTAAACCTTCTTCGAGCGCATGCCAAGACAAAGTCGCACAGCGAATTCTTGTCGGAAATTTGGAGACCCCTTCTAAATAAACTGCATCGCCTAAAGCATCCGTGTTGATGTCTTCATTTCCTTTGACTAATTCGTAAAAGGATTGAATCCGCTGATGCGCTTCTTTTAGGGTTTGTCCTGAAATAACCTCAGTCATCATACTGGCACTGGCCATCGAAATGGCACAGCCTTGTCCTTCAAAGCGGACATTTGAAATCACGCCATCTTTTACTTGGTATTGGACCAGGACTAAATCGCCGCAAGAAGGATTAAACAGCTCAAACTCCCCTGTTTTTTCTTTAAGCGTTCCTTTATTTTTAGGATTTTTTGAATGTTCTTTAATGACTGTTTGGTACAGCATCTCTAAGCGTTTATCTCTCACTCGTTAAAAAACTCCTTTGCTTGGATTAAAGCTTGAATCGTCTGGTCAATTTCAGCTGGTGTATTATAAAAATAAAGACTGATGCGCGAAGTTGCCACCACATCCAGCTGACGCATTAACAGCTGGCCGCAATGATGGCCGGCACGAATCGCAATGCCTTCTAAATCCAGTGCTGTCGACAAATCATGCGGATGAACGCCCTCAATATTGAATGAAAAAACGCCTGAGCGGTCCTCCAAACTTTCAGGGCCGTATAATTCAAGGCCATCGATTTCAACTAACTTTTCGTAGGCATATTGAAGCAATTCTTGTTCATATTTCTCAATATTTGCCATACCAATGGCTTGTAAATAGTCGATGGCTGCGCCAAGGCCGATGGCTCCCGCAATATTTGGTGTGCCCGCCTCGAATTTATTAGGGATAGCTGCCCACGTGCTGGTCTCTTCTTCGACCAAGGCAATCATTTCACCGCCAAATTCGGCCGGCTCTAATTCTTCTAGACGGTTCATTTTCCCGTAAAGTACGCCAATTCCTGTCGGCCCCAACATTTTATGGCCTGAAAACACATAAAAATCGGCAGCTATTTCTTGCATATTCACTTTAAAATGAGGAACCGCCTGCGCACCATCTACAATGACCACCGCCCCTTTTTTCTGCGCAAGCTCGGTCATTTTTTGAACTGGATTGATGGTACCTAAAATATTCGACACATGGGTAAAAGAAACAATCTTGGTTTTCTCCGTTAATTTCGTTTGAAAATCCTCTAAATCGATTTCTCCATCTGCGGACAGCTTCACATAAACCAAATGAGCCTGTTTCTCTTTAGCCAGCTGCTGCCAAGGAATAATATTGGAGTGGTGCTCCATGTAGGTGAGGAGAATTTCATCTCCCGCTTGAATGGTGGAAGCCAAACTGCGCGCTAACTGATTCAGACTCGCTGTTGTTCCTCTCGTAAAAATAACTTCTTCTTTTTGCTTGGCGCCAATAAAATCAGCAACTTTCTGGCGCGCTTCTTCGTAGGCTACTGTCGCTTCGCCTGAGAGCGTGTGGACACTGCGATACACATTGGCATTCATATTTTCATAATAATTACTGATCGCTTCGATGACTTGCTTAGGTTTTTGAGTGGTAGCCGCATTGTCTAAATAAATCAGCGGTTTTTCATTTACTGAACGCTTTAAAAGAGGGAAATCACCCCGTATTTGTTGCCAATCAACTTTCATAATGGGCCAACTTTCTATTAATCGTTTCGATAAATTCTTCTCGAACTTCTTCAACTGAGATTTCTGAAAGTACAATGCCTAAAAAACCACGAATCATTAATTTTTCTGCATCAGTTTGGGCAAGTCCGCGACTCATTAAATAATAGAGTTGGTCAGGATCTACCCGACTGACCGAGGCCGCATG
Source organism: Atopostipes sp. (assembly GCA_043425375.1). GTDB lineage: Bacteria > Bacillota > Bacilli > Lactobacillales > Carnobacteriaceae_A > Atopostipes. Next base: position 17,922 of record JBHWQC010000054.1, on the reverse strand, counting down.
TCCAGCTTGGACTTCATATTCATCAATAAGTAAAATTGGATTCGCATCCGCGCGTGCTTCATCGGATAGAATTAATACACGGGATTCCTGCTGCGCATCGCTATTTTTGGCATTATTTAAAATATGACCTATCCCATTAAAGGCTAAAGTCGATCGATCCAATGCGACACCATGCTGAAAAATATTTCCAACCGTATGGCTTCCTTTATTTGTCACATTGACGTTTATTCCCTGCACTTGTTCTCCATACGTAATCGCTACTGTTTTTACATCAGAAGACGAGCCTTGTCCCTCTAAACAGACCTGAATATCCTCCACAACAGAGCTCTCGTTCATTGCGGCTAACGCAAAATTTACAACGGCATCTTTTTTAGTCGTTGCTGTTCTTTGAATAAAGGCGGCCGTATTTTTTCCAAACTGATCGAAAGAGGTATATTGGATATTGGCTCCCGCTTCCGCCAATATTTGAACGGAAACATTGGCAGTCGCCTTTTCTTCACTCTCACTGCTCGCATACCTTTCAATCATTTCGATTGCCGCATTTGTCTCCGCATAAATCAGAACTTGACGATTTGTCCACTGTTGGTCTTTTGTGTTTACATCAAAAGCGATTTCCAGCGGCTTGTCGGCTTGAAAATTTTGGGGAATATAAAGAAATAAACTATCTGTTAAAAAAGCTGCTGAAAATGCCTGAAAAAAATCATCCGTTTGTGTAGCAGCGAAATCTGCATATATCTTTTGAAATAGCGCCTCATGTTGAGAAACGGCTTGTTGAAAATCTGAGAGGATGAGTCCTTTATTGATTAAAGATTGTGTATATGCTTCATCCACCAAGTTCCAACTTGCGCCTTTTGTCTTTTGATGAGGTATTTCAGGTATATGCCATAAATCCCAGTTGGAATAATCCACACGTTCTATTGTAGGTGGCTTTAATTCATCCAACCTCTCTAACGCCTTGAAACGACCTTCCAAAAACCATTCAGGCTCATTTAATCGGTTTGAGAGTGCTTTGACTGTTTTTTTGTGCAGTTTAAACTCATTTTTTTCTGTCATCTCTACCCTCATTCTTCAATCGTCACATTTAAGCCTAATTCATCTGCAATTCCTTTATAGCCCTCTTTTTCTAGTCGTTTCGCAAGAGAGGCATCGCCACTTTTTACTACACGGCCGTCCATTACAATATGCACAAAATCAGGCACGACATAATTCAGTAAGCGCTGGTAGTGAGTGATAATAATGGCTCCAAAATTCTCCCCGCGCATCTCATTCAGTCCTTTAGAGACGGCTTGCAGGGCATCAATATCTAAACCGGAATCAATTTCATCTAAAATGGCTATTTTAGGCTCGATCATTAACAATTGCAAAATTTCATTTCGTTTTTTCTCTCCTCCAGAAAACCCTTCATTAAGATACCTCAAAGCCATTTCTTCTGGCATGTCTAAAAGCGCCATTTTCTCATCTAATCGTTCAATGAAATCTTTGACAGTTATCTTATCGTCGTCAGCACGCTGCGCATTGATTGCTGCACGCAAAAATTCTGCATTGGTCACACCAGGTATCTCACTTGGGTATTGTACGGCTAAAAATAACCCGGCCCGAGCTCTTTCATCCACATCCAACTCTAACAGATTTAAATCATCCAGCCAGATCTCCCCTTCCGTAATATCAAAGGCGGGGTGCCCCATAATCGCTGCTGCTAAAGTAGATTTTCCTGTTCCATTGGGTCCCATAATAGCATGCATTTCACCCGTGTTTACTATTAGACTAAAGCCTTTTAAAATTTCCTTTTCTTCAATTGAAACATGCAAGTTTTTAATATTTAAAATTGCCAAATGAATTCTCCTCTTCTTTAAAAAGAACCTTTATAAGATTATACAGTATTTCACAAGAGATATGAACCTTTATCTCTGAACTCTTTGACCAATATAAAAAAGATCAACCCTATTTTTGCAGGTTGATCTTTTATTCTGTTTAATCCTTTTGCATCGTTAAAATTTCTGGTCCATCTTTAGTAATGGCAATGGTATGTTCATACTGGCAACTGAGGCCGCCATCTTCTGTACGGGCGGTCCAGCCATTGTCGTCCATTTTCGATTTCCACGTGCCCGTGTTAATCATCGGTTCAATAGTCAGCGTCATGCCTTCTTTCAGACGTTTCCCTTTCCCAGCTTCGCCATAATGAGGCACACTTGGCGCTTCATGCATCGTTGGCCCAATTCCATGCCCTACAAATTCTCGCACAACCGAATATCCTTTCGGCTCGACAAAGTTTTGAATCGCTGCCCCAATGTCGCCAATGCGGTTGCCCACTTGTGCTGCTTCAATACCTTTGTAGAGAGCTTCTAAAGTCACATCCATTAAATCCGTGACTTCTTCTGATGCTTCGCCGACTACATAGGCCCAGCACGAGTCCGAAAAAGCACCATCTAGGTCAATGACCATATCGACTTTCACTAAATCATTATCTTTTAAGACTTGATCGGTTGGAAAGCCGTGGCAGATTTCGTCGTTAATACTGATACAAGTGGCATATTCGTACCCCTGGTAACCAATTTGCGCAGCAACCGCCCCGTTTTCATCAATGATCTTTTCTACAAATTGGTCGATGTCATGTCCCGTGATTCCTGGTTTGATAAACTCTCTTAATTGTTCATGAATCGATGCAAGCAAAGCACCAGATTCTTTCATTGCATCAATTTCTCTTCTTGATTTTCTCGTAATCAATGTCTACCAGTCTCCTTTGAAAATAGATCTCTATAATTATAGCCTAAAAAAAGAAAGATATCGACCGTTTTACGGAAAATAGCTTTCTTCAATTATTCCGTTTCTTGAATGAATTCTTTGGCTTCCTACAGAAAAGTGGATTTTAAATCGCTTTCTCGTTATGATAAAGTTAATTTTTTACATAAGGAGAAAGTACAATGAAAAACCCCGATTATACAAGAAAACATTGGTTCATTTTATTGTTTGTCGCCATGATGATGGGGTCCTCATTAGGCCTTTTGACCAATGGAAATGGCGTATTTTATGCCCCGATGGAGCGTGATTTAGGCATTGCGCGCGGTGCTATTTCATTGTATACAACCTTTAAATCTTTTGCGACCGCCTTTGCTGCTTTAACCATCCCCCAGTTAACGGAGTAGGCGCAACCGGGTTGATTTTTGATTCTACTGGCTCTTATATTTAAGCTTTTGTCATCGCGCTCGGCTTACTTGCCTTAAATGGGCTCGTTCTTGTCCTTGCACAAAACTATGCGAAAAAAGAAAATGAAAGGGTGAATAGCTATTGAAAAAGATAATGGATAGACACAAACCCTGGGTCATCCTCCTGGTCACGTCGTTAATGGTGGGTGCTTCTATAGGGTTAGTAATGAATTTAACAGGTGTTTATTACACGCCAATTGCCAGGGATTTAGACCTATTGCTTGGTTCTGTCTCTCTTCACGGAACATTCACTTCCTTAGCGATGGCTTTTGCCTCTTTGACCATACCAAAGGTTTCGGAAAAATTGGGTTTGAAAAAGATGATTTTTCTGGGAACTGTCTTGGCCGTTTTAGGCACCTTTTTAGTCAGTTTTGCAACGAATCTTTTTTTACTATACACAGCGGGTATTATTCGTGGAATAGGCTCGGCTTATTTTTCTTATGTGCCGATGTCAATGATTTTAAATTTTTGGTTTAAAGAGAAAAATGGGTTAGCCATCGGTTTAGCGGCTGGCGCAAGTGGTATAGTTGGCGCAATTGCTGCGCCTCTATTTACACTCCTTATTGAAAATAATGGCTGGCGTTTTGCTTTCTTGGTGAACGGCTTATTCATCTTACTTTTGATGCTGCCCATTCTGCTCTTCCCTTTTGAATTAGATCCTAAAGATGAAGGGCGGCTGCCTTATGGACACAACTCTTCACGTGAGCAAAAAGAGAAGCATCAGGTAGAAGCAGGAAACCTCTCTTTTACAAATTTTATCTTTGTTGCCCTTATGATTATTGCATTCACAAACACTCTGCTTGTGTTTATGAATGCCCATTTTCCTGGATATGGGGAAAGCTTGGGCCTTAGTGTGGAAACCGGCAGCCTTATGCTTTCAGGTGCAATGGTCGGAAATTTAGTGTGGAAAATGATTTTTGGGGTTTTAAGTGATCGGATTGGAACGGTCAAAACATCTGTGCTGATGATGACGCTCTCTTTTCTATCTTTGTTAGTGATTATTTTCTGGACTGCTCCCATCCCTTTGCTTATAGGTAGTTTCTTTTTTGGCGCATCATTTTCTATTGGAGGCGTCGCTATGCCGATCTTGTCGCAGAAATTTTTCGGCCCTATGGCGGGGACGCGAGTTTACTCGGTGGTCAATTTCTTAGCCACAGCTGGAGGGGCTATTGGTGTTTCACTGACAGGTTATATTTATGATTTTACAGGCACTTATGTAGCGGCTTTTGCCTTAGGTTTAGTTTTTAATGTGGTCAATATTTTCTTGATGATTCTTGCAAAACGTTCCTTTGACAACCAAAAAGTTTCCTGAAATTTTTTATATTTTTGATATACTACAGTTAGATAAAGAGAGGATGATACAAATGACTCGAGTGATGATTGTTTACGCCAGTTTAACCGGCAATACACGCATGGGCGCGCATATTCTCGAAGAAATGTTTACGGAATTAGGCGCAGAAGTTGAAGTGATGGAAAGCTATGATGCCGATCCTTTTGATTTTGAAGAGGTAGATATTTGTGTGGTTGGAACTTATACTTACGGAACGGATGCCGATTTACCCGATGAAATCGTCGACTTTTATGAGGAATTGGAAGATGTGGATTTAACCGATAAAACGTATGGCGTTTTTGGCTCGGGGGACACTTTTTATGTCGGTAAGTTCTGTCTCTGTGTGGATGATTTTGAAGAACAGTTTGAATTAACAGGTGCTAAAAAAGGCGCGGATGGTGTCAAGTATAATTTAGATCCCGATGAGGAAGCAACAGAAGTATTAAAGAATTTTGCAAAAGAATTAATGAACAGTCAAAAGAAGTAGATTCTTGCATGTATATCTACTAGAATAAATGTATTACTTTTATACTAACTGGAGGAAAAGAAATGGTGTTACCGAATTTTGAAGAAAACTTAAAGAAATATGCTGAACTATTAGTGGCAACTGGAATAAATGTTTCAAAAGGACATACTGTTGTGTTATCGATTGATGTGGATCAGGCGCCACTTGCGCGTCTTATTTCACAAGCGGCTTACGACCGTGGAGCAAAAAAAGTCATTGTCAATTGGGCAGATGACGAATTGAGTCGTCAATCTTTTGAAAATCAAGACCTTGAAACACTAAAAGATGTGCCAAAATACAAAATTGAAGAAATGAATTATATCCTTGAAGAAGGCGCAAGCCGTATTAGCGTCCGCTCCTCTGACCCGGATGCATTTGCTGGTATTGATCCAGAAAAAATCGCAGAAACGACAAAAGCACGCGGAGCAGTTATGCGTCCAATGATGGATGCTACGCAATCGAATCAAATCAGCTGGTTAGTGGCTGCCGCTGCCGGTGAAGAATGGGCGAAGAAAGTCTTCCCTGATTTAAAATCAACGGAAGAACAAGTTGATGCTTTATGGGATGCGATTTTTAATGCCGTTCATTTATATGAAGACGACCCAATTGCCTACTGGACAGATAAAGTGGATACCTTACAAACGAAAGCGGATGAATTAAATAATGAGTCATTCTCTGCTCTCCATTTTAAAGGTCCAGGCACAGACTTAGTAGTCGGCTTGCCAAAAAACCATCGCTTTGAAGGCGCCGGCTCTACTAACTCCCGTGGCGAGCTTTTTGTCGCCAATATGCCGACGGAAGAAGTCTTCTCTGCACCAGATGCAAATCGTGTAGATGGTGTAGTAGTATCCACTAAACCACTCAGCTATGCTGGTTCGATTATCGAAGGCATGGAGTTCCATTTCAAAGATGGAAAAGTCATGGAAGTTTCTGCTGAAAAAGGCGAAGATGTGTTGAAGAAATTAATCGAGCAAGATGAAGGCGCGTCTCGTTTAGGAGAAGTAGCGCTTGTGCCGGATGAATCTCCGATTTCACAATCTGGCCTGACTTTCTTTAATACGCTGTTTGATGAAAATGCTTCAAACCACTTAGCTCTCGGTTCAGCGTATGCCTTCAGTCTGGTCGGCGGTACGGAAATGTCTCGGGAAGAATTAACGGCGGCTGGTTTAAATGAATCCAATACGCACGTTGACTTTATGATTGGTTCCGACCAAATGGATATTGATGGGATTAAAGAAGACGGTTCGACTGTACCCGTATTTAGAAATGGCACTTGGGCTTAACAATAAAGGATATAAATCAACGAATGTCTTAAATCGCTTAAGGCATTCGTTTTTCTTTCTGCTTTTCCGCTCGATGGAGTGTTTAACTTGTTCCATTCTCCACTTCAAGCCTTATCCCTTTTTTAATAAATCTTGATTTGGTATTCTTGAAATAATCAGATGAAGGAGAGTGGTAAAGATGTTATGGACAATTATAGGCTTGTTGCTATTATTTTGGGTGCTCGGTTTAGTCTTTGAAATCGGTGGCGCACTTATTAATATTTTACTAGTCATCGCTTTAATTGTATTCATCTTCAATATGATTTCAGGTAGACGAAGAAGGTAGACGAAGAAGGTAGCTGAACAAATCAAAAAGAGACGGTCCTTGAATTTAAGGGAATCGTCTCTTTTTAATAGGCCTTAATCTGTCCTTTAATTATTCATCAGCTGATATATCTTGGCCATCTAATTTACGGTACACATCAATTATTTCGATGGCCAAATCTTTAGTGGTGATGGCATTCATTAAATGATCTTGACCATGTATCATAAGTAAGGATAATTCGACAGTATCCTCACTGGCTTCTTTTGTCAGTAATTTAGAATGGTATTTTTGTGCTTTCACTAAAGCTTCTTCCGTATCTTTTATCTTATCTTCCGCACCCTGGAAATCTCCACTTTTCGCCGCTTGAATAGCTTCAAGCGCACTGCTTTTTGCGTCTCCACCATGCATAATCATGCCCATTACTGTTTCTAAGATTTGACCTTGTTGCTCCGCCATATACAATCCCCTTTTTCTTATATATTATTCTTTTCGTTACTCCTCAATTAAATCTAGTGCTGTTTGCAAGACTTTCTCACCATTCACCATACCATAATCTTGCATATTAATAATATCCACTGGTATGCCTTTATCTTGCACCTTTTTTTCAAATTGTGATTTCATAAATCGTACTTGCGGTCCAAGTAACATGACATCAATCTCTTTATTGGCCAACACAGCATCCGCTTCGTTTGCAGAATTGGCGAAAATGTCTGCATCTATACCTTTTTCTTTTGCAGCTTTTTGCATTTTAGAAACCAACAGCGATGTACTCAAACCTGCAGCACAAATTAACATAATGGTTTTATCTGCCATTCAGTCCAACCTCCCATTTTAACGCATTCTCAAAACATGTAATTATGTGACCGTTCCCATGTACTATCTGTATTAATTATACGTCTAGAACCTTCTAATGTCTAGCAATACTCATACGCGCTCTTGTATGCAGTGTTTTTACCTATTTAACCGCTTTATTTTAAGGTAATCAACACAATTTCTGGCCGGTTATTCATGCGCAGTGGAAATGTCGAATTACCTACACCCCGCGAAATGATGAGGCGGCTGCTTGGATACTGTTCGCTTATAAATAGCCCAAAATCATAGAGAGGATTGATACCTTGTCCGGGTGCAAACAAACCGCCTAATATAGGTAAAATAGCTTGTCCGCCATGTGTGTGTCCTGCTAAGATTAAGTCTGGCCGTTTGTCTTTATCGGCGATATATTTTTCAAAAAAATGAGGATAATGGGTTAATAACACTTTCGGCTCTTTGCTACTATCTGCAGGCAGCTTAACGAGAGAAAGAGCCTCTTTGCTAGTGGCAATCGAATTTTCAGGTTCAAACAGTCCCAACAGCCAAAAACCGGCACCCGGTTCTTTAAAAGAAATCCATTCTGCTTCATTCTTTAATAATCTAGCTCCAGCCCGTTTCACAACACTCGAAAGTTCCTGCACTCGAGCGCTGCCCATATCATGGTTTCCAAACACCACATAAGTCGGAGCTACCTTTGTGAGTTGAGTGAAAAAATCTTTTACATGTTCAATGACTGCTTCATTTGCTGTCACATGAACGATATCCCCACCAAATAGGATGATATCTGGTTGTAAATCCTCAATTTGAATCACTAAGCGGTCGATGAATGTTTGTGACGTATTGTCGCGAAAATGTGTATCCGATAAAAACACAATTTTCTTGCCTCTCAATGCGGGGTGTATCTGAGGCAGCGAAATTGTATACTGAGAAATGGACAAATAATTATTTTGAACATATAAATAAATCATTAGTAAAAGCAATAAACCTAAAATCAGCCAAACATACAAATTGTGTCACCTCTTTGACAAAAGAATATAACCACATTATATCATGAATGCGGTCGACCATTGAATGAAAAAGAAAAGAACCTTTCCTCCAGTTGAGAAAAGATTCTTTCTGTAAAATAGACTAAAATATTAAATAATAAATGCATTAAAATTCTGGAACAAAATACGTTTCTGGTTTCTCTTTTATTGTGGAAATGGCCACCCCGCCCAGACCAATATGAGCAGCCAACACTGCACCAAACTCAAAAATCATTGTTTTTGCTTGTGGTATTTCTTCCTTTACGATTTCTTCTACTCTTTTCGCATTTTTCTCTTCGCCGACGTGGCTGATAAAAATGAGTTGATCGTCGTAAAGTTTCGATTCTTCTTTAATTTTCTTCACTAAACGATTATACACGCGCTTATTCCCGCGCACCATACCCTCTGAGTATAATTCTTTGTCATTGACCGTGATAATCGGTTTTACATTTAAAGCGGACCCTACAAAGCCAGCGGTTTTCGATAAGCGGCCCCCTTGAACGAGCCAGTTCAAATTATCAACGGTTAAATAAATGAGTGCATTCTCCGCATTCCACTCAGCCTGCTCGACCACATCTTCAAAATCATAGCCAGCTTCAATCATTTCAGCTGCTTGGATGGCGATAAGTGTTCCTGCCATAGAGGCGCTTTTACTGTCAATAACCGCTACTTTAAAGTCTGGATAAGCTTCTTTATATTCATCGACCACACTTTTTATTACTTGGTACGTACCTGATAATTTTTCCCAAATGGTCACAAAAATAACATCGTACCCTTCTTGCCGATTTTTTTCCAAGACTTCTTGAACCTGCCCCGGCGAAGGCTGGGAAGTCGAAGGCATTTTTCCAGCAGCCATCGCTTCATGTAATTCTTCTAAGGTGATTTCTTTTTTATCCACATACGCTTGATTTTCAACAATGATACTTAGCGGCAGAAAATCAATATCGTACTGGTTTTGAAACCATTTATTTTGATCCGCTCCCGAATCAACAATTACTTTAATCATTCGCATCTCTCCTTTGATTCCTATTTTTTGAACGTCTAAAATTTAGCATAAAAATAATGATCTTACAAACGAGCTTTTTATTTATGCTTCTATCCAGTGTATTTTAATAATTTCCACTTCGGTTTGTATGTCGATGTGGTTGATCACAGTTTGCAAGACGGTTTCCGCTTGCTTTACACTGTTTGAGACGATACCAAACCCTAATGTGGCTTGTTGTAAACTGTCTAAATTAGCCACTTCTGCTGCACTTATTTTATAGCGACTGCGGACATGATCCGTGATGCTCTTAACAATTCTTCTTTTTTCCTTCAAGGAATCAACGGCGTAAAGGTGTAAAATGACTTCAATTCCGACTAAAATCATTTCAATCTCCTGTCTTTAATCTGTATGGATATGATATTGTTCAAAGACTTCTTCGTAAGTTTCTTTGGTTTTTTCATCAAACACTACAAAGCAAACCTCTTTAAGGTGTTGCATCTTTGGTAATTTTTCTTGAACAGTAGCGACAGCTATTTCCGTGGCTTCCTGCAAGGGATAGCCATAAACGCCTGTACTGATTGCCGAAAATGCCAAGGTTTTTAATGCATGGGCCTCTGCTAATTCCAATGCATTTTCATAACAAGCCGCTAGTAATTCCGCTTCGTTTTCTTGACCTTTACGGTAAATCGGTCCGACCGCGTGGATCACATAGTCAGCGGGCAAGTCAAAACCCGGTGTGATTTTGGCTTCTCCTGTTTTGGCGCCTCCTAATTTTTTAGTCGCCTCCAACAACTCTGGACCGGCGGCTTTATGAATTGCCCCATCCACTCCTCCACCTCCAAGCAAGGAGCGGTTAGCCGCATTGACAATAGCGTCTGCCTTGACCGTTGTAATATCTGCTTGTAAAATACTCATTTTCTTATCCAATACTTTCACCTCAATTAAAATGCCTACTTTTCTTTGCCTAGAAATTCTCCGATTTTTTCAACAAGTTTGTCTGAACTGTTTAAAATTTCGCCTCTTAATTTCACGAGTCCAACTGTGTATAAGTTAATATATGAAAATTGTGATTCGGCAATTTCATCTAAAGCGGCAATTTTTTCCTGATTGTCATGCGTGCCTTGACGCGTATCCGTGTAAAGTCCTAAAATTGGACGATCTAACGAATAAAAGTACCCGAGTTCCGCTGAAAGTCCGCTATCCGGCGTTACCCCATCTAACACAGCGATGAGTAAATCCGCGTTTTCTAAATATTCATTATCCCCTTGCGCAATTGCTAAGGAGTCCGCAAAACCGGATTTATCATTAATAGCGGTATTTTCTTGCGGCAAATAAATGTCTACTTGCTCCCCGTAAGCTTCGCGAATCTTGTCTACTACATAGGCATTGTACATTTGTTCCATTTCATTAAATAAAGGGGCTCCAAAATAAATCTTAAACGACATGCAATCTCTCCTATTTCTATGTTCATTTCTCTTATTCTACTATAAACCATTTGAAAACAGTAATTTTTTCATTCGCTTTCCCATTTCGTCCAATCCATGCCATGTGGTATAATTAGGGTAGCAGTAAAATCAAAGCAAGGGAGTTGATCCACATGTTTACTAAACGCTTTAAGTGGCTTGCAATCCTTCTGTTCTCACTCATGTTAAGTGGATGCGGGTATTTTCTTAGTTCCGAAGAAGAAGCGCCACCACCAGCACCAGTCGAACAAGTCGAAAAGCCAGAAACACCAGAAGAGGCAAACGGTGAAGTAGTTGAGGAGACGGAGACAAACACAGAAGCTGAGACGCCCGAAGACGCAGTCAATCAAGAGTTAGAAGCGTGGATGCCCAGACTAGATGATGTATTTTACACGTATGCAGGGGAAGGCAATGAGTTTGCCAGTTTCACTTGGTACCCGCAGTTTAACCAAGAGAATTATTATCAGGTGGCGGAAGCCAATCCGGGAACGACTCTAGTTGAAGTGTTTGAATACCGTGAAGATGAAATTGTGCGTACGTTTAGATTAGGTGAAGTCTATTACCGAGACAACTTTACAAGTATCGGCACAGCTGGTGATGGCTCCCCGGAAGAAGTGGTTTTACAATTACCGATTGAAGTGGGGACGACTTGGGCCGGTGCAGAATCGGACTACGAAATTACTGCCGTCAACCATGAAATAGAAGTCCCAGCTGGAACTTTTACTACGATTGAAGTCTCCAATATTTTTGAAGATTCCGTGACTCGACGCTATTATGCCGAAGATGTTGGTTTAGTGTTAGAGGTCACAGAAATGGAAGATGCAGAAGTTTCTTCTAGCTTAGCAACAATAGATACCGATGTGCCGGAAATTATTTCATTTACTATCTATGTTCCGGATGCACAAGCGATGGGGATGGATACAGTGGAAGCGCAGCTGACTCTGTACACGAATGATCCGGCCCGCATTGAAATCACCAAATTGCTTTCAGGAGAAGTTGAAGGCTACGAAGAGTTGAAGATTTTACCTGAAGGGACTTTCATTAACTATCTATTTAAAAATGATAGCGGCATTGTTGAAGCCGATGTTTCCAGTGAATTTGTCGACAATATGAATGCCGGCTCTACCGGCGAATTGTTTTATATTTATAATCTGGTTAATACCTTGCTGGAGTATTACGGTGCCACTGAAGTGTTGTTAACCGTAGAGGGCGAGCCTTATGCAGGACCACATATGGTTCTAGAACCAGGCGAAACACTCACTTTTAATCAAGAAATGGTAAATGAGGTAAATACGGGAAATAAATATGATAAATAAGGAACTAAACACGAAAAAACCATTAACTCCTTTTAAAAAGGAATCAATGGTTTTTTCTAATTAGTCCTCGTCTCCAAGAAGATTTCGTTTGTAAAGAATATAAGCTACACCAACGGAAACAAGCATCACACCGAGTAAAATATAACTTTGATAACTGGCATAGCCGCTCGCACCAAGCAGTAAATAGAGAGCTACTACTATAATAACAGGCGTTACCGCTAGTTTTTTATTGGATAGAAATTGCGGAATCGCAATCGCTCCGAGTAAGGCGGGTGTCACATTATCAAAGCCGGGTTTGACCACTGGATGATTTAAAATCGGCACCAGCCAGCTACCAATCAAAGCCATCCCCAAGAACAAGATAACGGTTGTGACTAAAGAAGACACGCCTACTGCGATAATGGCCACGACATCCCCTTCATCTGTCCCAGGTTCCACGCCTACAATTTTTTGTGCAGAAACAACGACCGGTAACTTCAAGTTTAATATATTTCCAGTAATGGAACTTAAATACATCCCGCCGGCACCTAACACTGAATAAAAAGAAATGTTTTCGGCAACGGCCATCGGCACATAAATGGCCAATAAACTCGTACTGGCAAGGATCGCATTTCTATAACTAAATTCGACATCAAAATACCACGCAATTCCTAGCGGCACCATAAACATAGCGACTAAAGCAATTAAAGTGGTTATAATCCCTAAAAAATTGATTTGATTATGGAAAGCCCATGCTTGTTTTTCTTTTTTTGTTTGTTTTTCCTTTTCCATTAGTACTCCTCCTAAAAGACATTTGTGTAGAGAATAACGGCGCCTATGCCGACTAACAGAGCAATCGTAAATGAAAATTCTCTAAGGGCACTCTTATTGTATTTATCCGCTAACTTATTTAAAACTAAAACAGCAATTCCTGAAGACAGAAAAGCAATAATCGATTCGAAATTCTCTGTATTTAACACAAATGGTGTCGAGATAACAGCTAACATAGCAACTAGTAAGGCTGCAGAAAGAATAGTCAGAAAACCAGTTGAGCCTCTCTGTTTAGCTTTATTTCTAGCAGTAATCGCTGCTTTGTCAATTTGTTTCATAAATAAGACATTAAAGACCATTCCACCTATAATCCCGATGGTCATGATAAACCCAATCACCACAAAATGATCAGGCGTCAATCCTGGATCTGAAATATCCTCCAAACCGACACTTTGGGCGCCGACGTTGGCTGCTATCCCTTCATATGCTGCCCCTCCAACGACCGATAAACGCAGCCAAGGGAAGTAGCGTCCTAATGGCACGGATAAAGCCAGCATTAAAACAATTACCGGCAAGGACGGCACGATAGAAAGCAAAATACTGTTTTGAATGGTTGGTTTGATGACATTTTCATCCATACCCAATTCTCTTCCACGTGATATGGCCTTTCGAATAAAGATAATCGCTTGAATCGCAACGATCAAAATAACGATCGAACATAAAATAAGCATGACTCTGCTATTCGCAATTTGCATATAATCCATCTTTTTCAGCTCCGATCCTTAACGGTTTAAGTAGTCTTTAGCCACTTCTTGATAGATATTGATGAAATTCAAGTAGTCATCCACTTCTACGTATTCATCGACTGTATGCGCCGTTTCCATCGCCCCTGGTCCATAAATAGCCAAGTCAAACGATTTTTCGATTCGACCAAAGTTTGACGCATCTGTTGCGCCGGTCATCCCTACTGGTTCAATCTCCACTTCTGAGACGTTTCTGAAAGATTGAATCAATGCGGTATCAAAATCACTTTCTACTGCTGGATTGTTTTGCATCACGTTTAATTCTAATTGTCCTTCAATTTTTTCGTTAATCTCATCCATAGAAGATTCAAGGGCTTTTAAGAAAGCTGCATTATCCACTTCTGGAATCGTTCGGCCATTGCCCTTTAACTTAGTAATTGCCGGGATACTGTTGATTTGATCGCCGCCTTCAATCACTGTAAAAGCATTCAGCATCCGCCCTAACTTTTCGTTTTCTCCCTGGCTAGCAGCTTCTTCAATTTTCTTATTCGCTACTGGGATAAAGTCTACTAATTGTTGAATCGAATTAATGCCGAGTTCAGGCATTGAACTATGAGCAGAGCGCCCTTTTGAAATAATTTCGTATTGGACGGAACCTTTATGGGCGGTGACAACTTTCCCCTCACTTAACTTTGGTTCACCGACAATAATCGCATCCGCGTCATCGATGTAGCCCTCTTCAGTAATTTGTTGGGAACCGACCATACCAATTTCTTCTCCAACCGTCACGATGAAACGCAGTGTACCTGCTTTGATGGCATCTTGCTCTTTTAATTCAATCAGAGCAAGCGCTAAAGCAGTCAAACCCGCTTTCATATCTGTGGTGCCTCGACCATACATTTTCCCGTCTTCAATCACACCTGCAAAAGGTGGATGTGTCCAGTCATTTGGATCGCCAGCAGCTACTACATCTGAATGCCCGTTAAAGATTAAAACTTTTCCAGGTTTTTCGCCTTTTATTTCAGCCACTAAATTTGCACGCGTTGGGCTGTATTCAATTATCTGTGAATCAATCTCATATTCTTTGAAAAGCTTTTGAAAATATTCGGCCACTGCTATTTCATTGTCATTCACCGTTTCGATTTGGATAACCTCTTGTAAAATTTTAATTTTATCTTCTTTATTCATTATACTTTCCTCCACTTCATTCTATATCCTCTCGTACATCTTCTGTATGTACCGCAATTCATTGCCAAAGGATTGGTTCTTCTATTATATTTTTTTTAAGAGCACTTAACAAGTTATACTATTTATCTCCTCGTAACAGATAATAACAGACAGCGGCTATTGTCGCCGCTGCCTGCCGTTTCCACTATTTAATTAATTCATAAATGGACTCTGCATAAATAGCCATCGCTTTCATCAAGTCGTCAATAGCCATAAATTCATTGGCTTGGTGCATGGTATCGATACTATCAGGGAACATCGCTCCAAAAGCAACCCCGCGATCCAGCAGGCGTCCGTAGGTTCCTCCGCCAATCACCATTTCATGCGCGTCTAAGCCGGTTTGTTTATGGTAGACATTCAAAAGCGTCTCGACCAGAGGGTCTTCTTTCGGAACGTAATGAGGTTCTTTTGAAAGACCGACAATCTCTGCTTCTACCTCTTCATCTTTTAATGTTTCTTTAAACTGGTTTAAAATCGTCTCGCCATCTGTACCTTGCGGGAAGCGCATATTGGCATTAATAAAGCCCAGTTCACCATCCGTAAATCGGAAGATGCCGAAGTTAGACGTCAATTCACCCATCAAATCATCCGTATAATCGATGCCTAATTTCTTACCGTCTGTATTTTCGTGCAGATAAGTGGCGGTGACATCTAAGAAGGTTTTCGCATCCCCTTCAAAGGGTAATTGGTTTAAGAAGGCCGCCAAATAAGTTGCTGCATTGACACCATTTGCTGGTTGCGCCCCATGCGAAGCTTGGCCAATCATCAAGACTTTCACTTGTTTGCCATCCACTGCGATTTCTCCCTCAACCGGATTGCTAGCTAAGAAATCTTCAAATTGTGTTTTCGCTTCTTCAGGTGCGTCCCATTCGATAACAGCTTCCGCGTCTTGAGGAACCATATTAGGTCGCAGACCAGAATCAAAAGAAACTAAACGTGCCGCTCCGCTGTTTGTACCTTTAAAGTTGAGCTGAACACTGACATTTCCTTTTTCACCGTTAATAATCGGGAAATTCGCATCCGGAGAGAAACCAAAATCGGGGGTTTCTGCAACTTTTAGATAATGATCCATACAACCCCAGCCGGATTCTTCATCCGTTCCGATAATTACACGGACACGTTTTGAAACAGGCAGTTTTAAATCACGAATCATTTTCAAAGCATAATAAGCTGCCATGGTCGGCCCCTTGTCATCACTTGAGCCACGCGCATAAATCCGACCGTCTTTAATCACTGGGTCAAAGGGGTCCGTTTCCCAACCAGATCCAACAGGCACAACATCTACGTGTCCAAGAATTCCCATCAATTCGTCGCCTTGTCCATATTCAATGTGACCTGCCCAATTATCAAAGTTTTCTGTTTCAAAGCCGTCGCGTTCGCCAATGTTTAAAAATGCATCAAGCGCTTCTACCGGGCCAGGGCCGACTGGGAATTCTTCTGTTGCCGCTTCGTCATCTCGCACACTATCAATTTTTAAAAGGGCCGTTAAATCTGCTAAAAAATCATCTTTGTAGTCTTCTACCATTTCTTTCCAATTGATTTCTGTCATGTTTTTCCTCCTGTAATTAAAATCGTATGGTTATCATACCACTTTTGTGTCTGTAAAAAAAGTTTCTGTACCTGAGCTGACAAGCGGATTTTAAATAAAATTTCTCAATTGGCGTTATAATGGGTTTAAATCAAAAGGAGGATTTTCATGAAAAAGATTACAAGAGATTTAGTGACTAAATGGGTACCGATTCGTGACGAAGATACCTATAAAAACAAAATGGGGCATGTGTTGTGTATTGGCGGAAATGAAAATATGGGGGGCGCTATTTTACTTAGTGCCGGTGCCGCCCTACATGCGGGTGCTGGACTAGTAACTGTCGCTTCCGCGCCCACTAATGTCCATGCTCTACATGCCCGTTTGCCAGAAGCGATGTTTGTGGATATGTATGATAAAGAAGCCCTTTCTGCACAAATTAAAAAAGCAGATGTAATTATTATCGGGCCCGGTCTAGGATTGACTGATAGCTCTTTATCGGTCTTTAAAACAGCATTGGCAGCGATTAACGAAAACCAATGGCTGGTTGTCGATGGCGATGGACTTTCCCACTTCGTGAATGACTCTTTAACATTGCCGACACCCCATACAGTCTTCACACCGCATTTAGGCGAATGGCGACGACTTACAGGAATCGAAGCCCCAGCAGATGATGTAGAGAAAAATGCCGATGAAAAAGAACGATTAGAAGCGACGATAGTTTTAAAAAAAGAGCGCACAGAAGTGTATCTAAAAAAAGACATTTGGCAGAACACATCTGGAAACCCATCAATGGCTACAGGGGGAATGGGCGACACACTGACTGGACTATTGGGCAGTTTTCTCGGTCAATTTGAGGACAAACAAGAAGCCATCTTGAGTGCCGTATATGTACATAGTGCAGTTGCGGATGAATTGGCCAAAGACTACTACGTCACTTTGCCGTCTAAATTAATTGAGACCATTCCTTTGTTTATGAAAAAGTTATGATTTTTTCTGTATTCCATGATTTCTTCTTTTAAATCACTTATGATAAAGAGGCAGAACTTTTTTCATGTTTTTACCAGTCATACAGAAAAGAGGAAGTTACCAATGAAAAAAGGAAGAACGTTTTTATTTAGCCTCATTCCCTTAATTATCGGACTCTTGTTGATGGAATTTTTACGGAGAGTCTATGTGGTGGGATTGATTATTTTATTTATCTTAGTGGTTTTTCAAACACCTAACCCAAAACATGACAATACCGGTGAAGCCAATGATGCAAGTATTCAAATCCTTAGAATTATCGGGCTTAGTGTGATTATGTATTTAGTGGGCGGTTATTTAGCCTTGTTGATTTTTTAAGTCAGAGGATATGAAGCCCCTTTTGATATGGTAGAACACCCTCCTGGTCATTTTTGAGAGGTTGAGGTGGTGGACACAATAAAAAAACCTCACACTAGAATGTTGAATT
>JBHWQC010000053.1:0-4645 GCA_043425375.1 Atopostipes sp. | reverse complement strand
ATTGGGGTGGAACTGCTGCGGGCAGCTTGGAGTTCACTCAGTATTATTTTGGTCATTTTATCGGCCATTATATTGTACGAAGTGAGTAATGAAGTGAATGCCTTTGCAACTTTAAACCATCTCTTCAAAACCGTGGCCCCGAATGAATTAATTCGTGTATTATTAATTGGTGTAGTTTTTGCCAGTTTCTTGCAAGGGGTAACCGGTTTTGGTGTACCTGTGTTAGTTTCAGCCCCTTTATTGATTCAAATTGGCATGAAACCGATGTGGGCCGTTATCGTGCCATTAATTGGCCATAGCTGGGCGGGGACATTTGGCACCTTAGCAATTGCTTGGGATGCATTGATTGAGCAAATCACTGGCGATAGTACAACAGCTTTCCCTCAAGCCGCTTTTTATGCCGGCCTCTTTTTATTTATTTTAACTTTAGGCGCTAACTTCTTCATCACCTATCAATACGGAAAAGGAGAGGCGCTGAAGAAAGGCTTCGTAGCTGTCTTACTAATCACCGTTTTACAAGGTGGGGGCCAATTTTTAATGGCGCAATTTAACCCTGAATTGGCGAGTTTCTTACCTAGTGCAGTTACCTTAATTGCGCTGATTTTACTCTCAAGGTCGCCACTATATAATGAAACATGGGCTGTTTCAGATAGTAAAATTATGACTGAACGATCAACGGCTGACCTCAAAGCAGCAGAACAGACAGAGGTGAAAGAGGCAGAAGAAGAGCTGAATATGTCGATTTTCCAAGCGCTGATTCCTTACATTTTAATGACGGTTATTACTTTAGCGGTCCTTCTCATTAACCCTTTGTATAATTTTTTGAACCAAGTCGCCTTTGGACCGAGTTTTATCGAAACGGTCACAGGTTTTGGCTTTGTGAATGAGGCGGTTAAAAACTATTCGCCTCTTGCCCCCTTTACACATGCTAGTATGTTTTTATTCTTGGCGGCTGTTTTATCTTTCGTCTACTATAAGGCAAAAGGGCTTGTGCATACCGTGAATCCTGTGGGCAATATTCTCTACCGTACGGGTAAACGCGCCATTTCACCAAGTATCGCCGTTATTTCTTTACTGATGATTTCTCGGGTGATGGCAGGAACCGGACAGACCGTTATTTTAGCAGAAGGGATCACCAATGCCTTAGGCCCTTACTATCGTTTAGTAGCGCCATTTATCGGCTTGCTTGGGTCTTTCATTACAGGAAGCAATATGTCTTCCAACATCTTATTTGGTCAATTCCAATACTTGACGGCAGATTTTATCGGCTTAAACGTTCCAGCCATTGTCGGAGCGCAGACCGCAGGCGGAGCGATTGGGATGTCAATTGCCCCTGGAAACATTGTACTGGGCACATCCGCAGTGGGTGAGTTAGGCATGGAAGGAAAAGTCATGCAAAAAATTATTCCTTTCACACTCACTATTGCCGCTATTGTCGGGATTGCGTTATTCTTTATTTAAAATCTTTAGAGGAGTGAGAGCTCCTCTTTTTCTTTTTTCAAAGATTCGATTAAAATAAGGGAACTAGAGGAGAGGGTATTCGATGATTAATGTACGTGTGTTGAAAGACAGTCAATATCATTCCTTGAAGATGCATTTTTTAAACCAAAATATGCAGGAGAACCCGGCAATACAACGCGGCGAAGTCATTATGGGAACAGAAGCGAATAAGAAATACTTAGCAGAAAAGGACTTCTCACATCCTGCTATTGAGGAAGTGGGTTCAAATGATTTAATTGTCATTGTCGAAGCAGCGGATGAACGAACAGTGGATGATTTACTGACGGATGCCCAAGACCGTTTAGAAAATCATTTGCTTCGCGAAACGCCTGAATCAAACAAACGGCTGAAAGTTCTCTCGCACACAGAAGGAAAAAGCCCCTTTTTTCTGCGGGACTTTACCAAAAAACGTCGGATGGGGAAAATTCATAGTATATTTAAAACAAGTTTTAATGTGCTTTTTAAAAAGCAGTTACTCAACTTTTCAACAGTCGGCATGCCACTCTCTCCGCACGGTTGTGTGTTAAAGAAAGAAAAAATCGATCGTGTAGTGAATGCTGGACAGCCAGGGGATCTCGTGAAATTCGAAGAAGAAGTACTGACGTTTTATACAAGAGGGGATCTTTTTTCAATCGATCTTTCTCAAGTAGAAGACGTGAATCTTCGTATTCCGCAACTTCCAGTCTCTGCTAAAAGTATTCGTCAATCTGAAACTTTCCAGTATCTCAGTCAGCTCAACTTTACTGAAGAGATGGGGCTTCAACAAGAAGGGCCAGTGATCGAAAGCTTTCATACATTACAAGCGGTAGAGAAAACAGAGGAGCCAGCCATTCAACAGGCCATTAACTATTTAATCGGACGCGGCGGTGGCTTAACGCCAAGCGGAGATGATGTCCTGCTTGGGTTTACTATGGTGCGTCTTGCGTTTCAACCAGATGATTTTTTTATAAACTACTTAAAAGAAGGGTTAAAGCAAAGAAGCACGACAGCTGTAAGTACCGCTTACTATGAGGGCTTGTTTGCTGGCTACATCAGCAGTTTATTTTTAGCGTTTCTAAACAAGATGACTGAGAAAGAAGCCTATCTAGCTACTCGTCAGTTGATTGATCTTATTACACTGTATGGGCACACATCCGGCTATGATACGCTGTTTGGTATTTATCTGGGGCTTCAATCTTTATGAGCTGAGACAATACCTATTGTCTGTTTTGAACAAGTTTCTTATCTTTTTTAGTCAAACAGACATAGCGATTTTGGTAGCGCTTTACTTACAATATATTTGAAAGATATTTCGGAACCTGCCGTTAGTATACGGCGTTATATAACAAGGAGGATGCAGAATGATTAAATTTTCACCAGAAGAAATTGATAGCGCATTAGATTGGCTGTCAAGCATTACACAATACGAAGATATGAAAGGGACTACCCGTCTTTTATATGATGATAAATGGCAAGAAGCGCAAAAAGCGCTAGAAGGAAAAATGAAAGAAATCGGCATGGAAGTGGAATATGACGAGGTCGGTAATTTATTTGGAACAGTCATCGGGTCAGAAGAACCCGACAGCATCATTGCGACAGGTTCTCATATAGATACCGTTGAAAAAGGTGGTCGTTTAGATGGTCAACTAGGCATTATGGCCGGTTACTTAGCCATTAAACGTTTAGTGGAAAAAGAAGGGCAACCTAAAAAATCTCTTCGTTTAATTTCATTAGCGGAAGAAGAGGGCTCACGCTTTCCTTATGCCTTCTGGGGCGTTAAAAATATTTTTGGCGAAGCGAAAAGAGAAGAAGTGGAAGGGACCGTTGACGCGAAGGGCGTAAAATTTGAAGATGCGATGCGTGAAGCCGGTTTTGATTTCCCGACGGGCGATTTGAAATTCAATAAAATGGATGCCTTTATTGAATTACACATTGAACAAGGCATTTCTTTGGAACGCAGCGGGAAAAAGGTGGGAGTCGTTAACTCAATTGTTGGCCAAAAACGCTGGGATATTGTCTTAAAAGGTGAAGCCAATCATGCGGGCACAACCTTGATGGAATATCGCAAAGATACGGTAGAAGGCATGGCTAAAATCGTTTCTGAGTGTTTGGATAAAGCAAAAGCAGCAGGCAACCCCTTAGTGCTGACATTTGGACGAGTCGATCCGAAACCCAATACGGTAAACGTGGTGCCTGGTGAAACCAGCTTCTCAATGGATTGCCGCCATACGGATCAAGACTTCCTTAATGAATTTACAGGCGAAGTGGAAGCCATCATGCACCGGGTTGCGAATGATTTAGGACTGGAAATTGAAATCAACAAATGGATGGATGAACCACCTGTACCAATGAATGAACACATTGTGGAGACACTTGAGAGTGTCTGTAAAGACTTAGATTTAGACTATGCAGTGATGCACTCAGGTGCAGGACATGATGGCCAAATCTTTGCGCCGCATGTTCCGACAGCGATGCTATTTTGCCCGTCTGTGAATGGTATTAGTCATAACCCTGAGGAGCACACAGACGCTGAAGATATTGTTCAAAGTGCAGAAGCTTTAACGGAGACCATTAGACGCTTAGCGTACGAAAAGTAGAGAAATGGGTGGAGTAATGTGTTTGAAAAAATTAAAAATGTTGGACTGACAAACTGGATTATGATTGGGATGGTTCTTGGTGCGATTGTCGGTTTTATAGTGGGGCCAGCCATTGAGCCGATTGGTATCTTAGGGGATATCTTTATTCGCTTAATCCAAATGTCCGTCACACTGATGATTTTTTTAGCCGTAATTGAAGCGGTTGGAAGTCTAGACCCTGTAGATTTAGGCAAGCTCGGAGCTAAAATGTTTGGTTGGTTTGCGGCCTTAACCATTGTAGGAGCGACGATTGGCGTAATCTTGGCTATTCTTTTCGAACCAGGAGTCGGAGTAGCGACAGATGCGACAGTAGAGGCCGTTTCGGGAACAGATATGACCATATATGATACGATTCTTGGCTTCTTCCCCGATAACGTGATGGGGGCATTGGCAGAAGGAAATATGATTCAAGTCATTGTCTTTGCCATTCTATTTGGTTTAGGGCTTTCTATGATTATGAAAGAAGATCCTGAGAATATGATGTTGAAATTTGTTACTGACGCCAATACAGCGGTTCAAAGAGTTATTGC
>JBHWQC010000052.1:0-34905 GCA_043425375.1 Atopostipes sp. | reverse complement strand
ACAATAAGAAGCATTATTTCTGACTGATTTGTATTTAAAGAAATATGGTGTATAATAATCAGTTGTAACTTAAATATAAAGTGGGTTTTAATATGAGAGACGCAGATAAAAACAATGGCTTTACATTTCAAGACACCATGCAAGTCAATGAGAAAGGTCATCTAGTAATCGATGGTGTCGATACAATGAATCTGGCGGACAAATATGGGACGCCGTTACTCATCTACGATGTTTCTACCATTCGAAAAAATATTCAGGGGTTTAAAGAGGCGCTGAAAAACTATAAAGGTAAAGCAAACATTTCGTATGCCAGCAAAGCCTTTGCTTCCGTGGCCATGTACCAAGTCATTGAGCAAGAGCAAATTTCAATCGATGTCGTATCAGGCGGTGAATTGTTTCTAGCAAAACAAGCAGGTTTCCCGGGAGAACGAATCAACTTTCATGGCAACAATAAATCAAAACAAGAGCTAATTGATGCGCTTGATTACAAAATTGGGCATTTTATTGTGGATAATTTTTATGAACTGGCGATGCTTTCCCAACTCGCACAAGAACGGGAGCAAGAGGTCACCGTTATTTTGCGAGTCACTCCAGGCATTGATGCGGATACACACCAGTATATTATGACCGGGCAGACAGATTCAAAATTTGGCTTTGATTTACAAAGCGGCCAAGCCAAGCAAGCCGTTTTACAGGCGTCAGAGGCACCTTATATTCATCTTGAAGGTTTGCATATCCATATTGGTTCCCAGATTTTCGAAACAGATAGTTATTTGCTTTCGATTAAGCAAGTTTTGGATTACGTAAAAGAGTGGCAAGAAGCTTTCGGCTTTCAGTTGCAGGTTTTTAATATTGGCGGGGGCTTTGGGATTCAACATACCCCTGAAGAACAAAAATCTCAGTCAGGTGCTCAACTGCAAACCATTACAACGAATTTAATGCAGCTGCTTGATGACTATGATTTGGATTATCCTGAGTTGTGGATTGAACCTGGGCGCAGTATTGTAGGTGAAGCAGGAACGACCCTTTACGAAGTAGGCAGTCAAAAGAACTTACCGGATGTGCGCCATTATGTGGCTGTGGATGGGGGAATGGCTGATAATATTCGACCAGCCTTTTATGGTGCCAAATATTTTGCAAAAGTAGCGAATCGTATGCACGCAAAAGCAACAACCGAAGTCTCCATTGCAGGTAAAGCATGCGAATCGGGGGATATGTTGATTTGGGACCTTCCCCTTCCAAAAGTAAAGGCGGGCGATCGACTAGCCGTCTTTAATACCGGTGACTACACTTTTGTTATGGCCAGCAACTACAACCGGCTGCCAAGACCGGCTGTTGTCTTTGTCGAAAAGGGGAAAGAGTTTTTAGCGATTCGCAGAGAAACACCTCAAGATTTTATGCGGTTTGAACAGTATTTACCAGAAGATTTCTAAGAGGATTGAAAGAAAAAGGCGGGATGAAATGCTTATTCAATACAACGAGGATTATGAAAAAATTTCTATGGGATTACTGTCTTACATCAAAGACTTTAAAGAGCCTGAACGGATAGCAGAAGAACTGGAACGCTATAAAACGTCAGAAGTTCGCGAGCTTTTTCTTTGGCAAAGCGAAGAGACAGGCAACTTGATTGGTCTAGCAGGTATCGAAAAAGAAGATGGTCTCGTTTTGCTCCGACACATTAGTATCGATCCTTCCTTTCGAAAGGAAGGAATCTCTTATAAGATGCTGGACGCACTGAAGGCGCATTATCCTGAGAATAATATTGTCTCAACTCTTGAAACGGCAACGCTTGTATCAAAATGGCAAAAACAGCGGAATGAGAATCAGTCGTAAGGAAAGGTGAAGGAGCTCTGTGGACACAGAAAAAAAGGATTTAAAACTGGAATTAGATGTGTTTGAAGGTCCACTTGATTTACTCCTGCATTTGATTAATCAATTGGAAATTGATATTTATGATATTCCCATCGCACAAATCACGGCTCAATATATGCAGTATTTAAAACAGATGCAGACCTTGCAAATTGATGTAGCAAGTGAATATTTTGTGATGGCGGCAACTTTAATGCGGATTAAAAGTGAAATGCTGGTACCGAGAAATGAAAATCAAGCGGAGATGGCGGAAGATTTTTATGACGCGGAAGATCCAAGGCAACCTTTGATGGAACTTTTATTGGAATATAAACAAATTAAAGAAGTCGTTCCGAAGTTTGAAGAACGGTCAGAGAAGCGTTCGGATTATTTTGGCAAAGACCCCTCGGATATTTCAAACTACCAAAAAACAGTTGAATTAAAAGATACGGGCTTAGGTGTGGAGGATTTAGCCCATCTCTTTCAAGACATTTTAAAACGCCATCGCTTAGATACGCCACAGCCGACGACGATTGAAGGAGAAGAGGTCACAGTTGTTGAAAGAATGGAAGCTATTCGATCTCATTTTGTCCATACGGGCCGAAAGCAAATGACTTTTTCGGAATTTATTGAACACCCTACCCGCCAAACGATTGTGGTTACTTTCTTGGCTTTATTGGAATTGATAAAAGATCATCAAGTGCTCGTACATCAAGAGTCAAATCAAGCGGATATTTCAATTACTAGGATTGAAACGAACGAGGAAGAAAAGTAGGGATAGAGTGAATGAATTAGCAACAATCGAAGCCTTATTATTTGTCGCGGGAGACGATGGGCTCACGTTAGAGGAGCTGTCTAAATTAGCCAATCAGCCATTAGATACGGTGGAAGACAGACTAGAAAAGCTTGCAGAAAAATACCACCTCGATCAAGAGAGTGGTCTCATGTTGCTTGAAACAGCTTCTCAATTTCAAATCGTGACAAAAAAAGAGTATGCCGCTTATATTAAACGATATGCTCAGTCTCCTTTTTCGCAAACATTAAGCCGTGCCTTATTAGAGACGTTGGCCATCATTGCCTATAAACAGCCCATTACACGTATTGAAATTGAAGAAGTACGTGGAGTGCAAGTGACAGGGAATATTCAAAAATTAAAAAAACGGCAGCTGATTGAAGAAGTGGGGCGTTTGGAGAAGCCGGGGAGGCCTTTGCTGTATGGAACTACCCCTTTCTTTTTAGATTATTTTGGCATCAATTCATTAAACGATCTGCCAGAATTGTCAGCAATAGATGAAGAAGAACAGATGTCGAATTTATTTTTTAAAGATTTTCAGCAAAGTTTTGATGACATAGACGAAAGCGAAGAAAATTTAAACAACGAATAATATAAAAGAAGGAGGGCTAGAATGGAACGATTACAAAAAGTAATGGCACATGCAGGGATTGCCTCGCGCCGTAAATCAGAAGAAATCATTCAACAAGGTCGTGTAAAAGTCAACGGCCAAGTCGTAACAGAATTAGGAACTAAAGTGTCAGTGAATGATGAAATAACGGTGGATGAAATTCCGATTGAGCGAGAACAAAAAGTTTATGTGCTATTAAATAAACCGCGAGAAACCATCTCGACTGTAGACGATGAAAAAAATCGCGACACGGTCGTGGAGCTGATCGAAGGGGTAGACGAACGTATATACCCTGTTGGTCGATTGGATTGGGACACCACAGGGGCCTTATTGTTAACCAACGACGGAGAACTGTCCTATAAGCTGACTCATCCAAGCTTCGAGTTTCCAAAAACATATGTCGTGAAAGCCAGCGGGCATTTTCAAAAGAAAGATGCCACGATTATGTCGCGTGGAATAGTTATTGATGGACAAAAAACGGCGCCAGCGCGGGTAAATATCTTAAGCTATGACCACAAATCGAAAACGACCATGGTACGTATTACGCTGCATGAAGGTAAAAATCATCAAGTGAAAAATATGTTTAAAACCATGGGGTATCCAGTTGAGAAACTGACCCGGGAAAGTTTTGGTTTCTTAACCGTGGATAAATTGCAATCCGGGGAGTGGCGCTTTTTAACGCCTCACGAGGTTAAAAGATTAGAAGACATGGTGGAAGAAGAACAATAAAAAGGTTTGAATTCGAGTGATACCCTTTACAAATTCTTCAAAGTCATGTACAATGTACTCAAATAGAAATGATTCGTCTTCAGGGGCAGGGTGTAAATCCCGACCGGTGGTATAGTCCACGAACTTTATTCTGTTAGTAGAATAAGGCTGAACTGGTGAAATTCCAGTACCGACAGTAAAGTCTGGTATAAAGAAGATGGAGCTTTAACATACTCACTATGTATGAATGTAGCTCTATTTATTGTCCTGTGGATAATAAATAGGCTTTTTTTATTAGCTCACCCTCAACAGATGAATCCTTTTTAATTTATGTTGCTGTAACTTGGCAAAAAATTATAGGAGGATTTCGTATGATTGACAAACGAACAAGAAAGATTGTGGTTATTGGGATATTGGCAGCACTCGCGTGGATTATTTCACGGTTTAGTTTTCCGCTTCTTCCGTGGGCGCCGTTTTTGAAAATTGATTTTAGTGATATTCCCGTTTTACTCGGGATGTATGTGTTTGGACCGATGGCAGGCATTGCTATTGCAGCGGTTCGTTCCTTGCTCTCTTACGTCATGTCAGGCGGGGAAGCAGGTTTCCCAATTGGAGATGTAGCAGCTTTCATCGCCACCCTCTCTTATACATTACCGATCTACTATATCATTAGAAATCGTGCAGTCAATGCCAAAACAACTTTAATGGCTAGCGGGGCAGGTACCCTCTCTCTGGCAGCTGTTTTATCAGTGCTTAATTGGTTAGTTATCGCTCCTTTATATGTGTATGTAATGGGCTTTAGTGTCGGACCAATGCGCGAATACCTTACCATCTCGGTGATTCCTTTCAACTTATTGAAAGGTGCCTTTGTTTCGATCATCTTCTTTGCCCTGTACAGTAAATTATATGGGCAGTTAGAAAAGCTAAGAGATGAAAATGAGCACTTAATGGTCAAAGCGTGAACAATTGCAAAATGAATCGAACGAGCCTTAAACAACTTCTTCAAAAGAAGGTCATGTTTAAGGCTATTTTTTTATTAAAACCTTCGAATGGAACTTTGTATTTTGCCTTAAAACGAGTACAATAAAGGAAATATGTCTGTACAGAGGAGAAGCGTCTTTGAAGAACGAGTATTTTTCATTTTACCTGTTAAGTTATTTTACTTTCGAGCGAACTGCAACGATTTCTCAGCTTCTTCATGTATTTCATGCGAAGCGAACCCCCTCAATGTTTTACCAAATTGAAAAAAATAAGTGGCACTCTGGCTTCTATCTGGCTTCAAACTTTTCGCGAGAATATTTGGAAAGAATGGTGAACAGTCATTTACATAGGGGATGGGTGACGGCATATGAAAAAGGCTACAGGCTGACAGAAATAGGCCAGACGGCTTATAGGGAGTATTTTAAAACCCATTATTATCCAAAAGAAATCCAGAGCTTTACTTATGCGATGATTCGAACGCCATTTTGGAATCGACTGCAGCTTTACAGTCAAGTGTTTTCCGAAATGAGCTATCAAAACAACACCTATGTCCCGGTGATTAAACATCCCCATCACCAAGAAAATGTTCGGCATTTGTTTCAACAAGTTGGACCAAATAAAAAAGGGTTATTTACGCAGTGGGTAAAAGAGCAAACTTATTTATTTCATCAAATGGATGAACAAAGAGCCAATGTGCTTGCCAATCTGTTGACCGGCCATGACCAAGTTGGAAAGACGAAAGAACAAATAAGAATGTCACTACAAATGGAACCGTTAGAATTTTATTTTTATTTAATGGACACCTTAGAAGTTCTTCTCCAAACGATTCATGCCCAAAAGAAAAAAGTGCCTTTAACGTCAGCCATTTTAACGACTTTGCTGATTGAAAGGAATCTTGGGTTATCAGCCAGTACCAAGCAAACGTATGATTTGTTGAAAAGCAAAAAAACGTTCGAGCAAATCGCTCAGCTTCGAAACATTAAAGTAAATACCGTGCGCGAGCATATTCTTGAAATGGCTTTTGTTTTCGATCACTTTCCTTTTGAAACCTTTGTTCCGCAAGAAATCATGAGGCAATTAAACAAGCAATTTGATAAAAACCCGGAATATTCCTATAAAGAGGCAGTCTCAGATTTTGATTCGATTGAGTTTATGCATTTTCGGTTAGTGGAATTAGAAAGGATGCGCAGGAACAATG
The DNA here is from genome assembly GCA_043425375.1 of Atopostipes sp. Taxonomy (GTDB): domain Bacteria; phylum Bacillota; class Bacilli; order Lactobacillales; family Carnobacteriaceae_A; genus Atopostipes. The sequence goes on along the minus strand of JBHWQC010000052.1, from coordinate 28,767 downwards.
AAAACAATAGAACAAGTCCTCAATAATACCTTTGGCTTTCCCAGCTTTCGACCAGGACAGCGAGAAGCAGTAGAAGCCCTTCTTTCAGGTCAAGACACTTTAGTTATGCTGCCAACAGGAACAGGCAAGTCACTTTGTTATCAACTGCCTGCATATATACAAAAAGGGACGACATTAATCGTGTCCCCTTTATTATCTCTGATGCAAGACCAAGTGGAAAATCTACGCTTGCGCGGCGAAAAAAAGGTGGTCGCCATCAATAGTCTGACCCCTTATTCAGAACGCCAGCGAATTTTTAAGCATTTAGGAAACTATCGTTTCATCTACACGTCTCCAGAAATGTTGCAGAATCCACATGTCATCCAGCAACTAAAAAAGATTTCGATCAATCATTTTGTGATTGATGAAGCCCATTGTATTTCCCACTGGGGGACTGATTTTAGACCTGATTATTTAGTCTTAGCTGGGGTACGAAAACAGTTGAATTATCCGCCGACTATGGCTTTAACAGCCACGGCTACTGAGCGAGTGCGAAAAGAAATCATTGCATTTTTAGGTTTGTCTACTAAAGACACTAAACAAATTATCCAATCAGTGGATCGGCCTGAAATCAAGTATGTGGTTGAACATTGTACAGGCGATAAATTTGAAACAATCGTCTCTTATGTGAAAAAGATAAAAGGGCCAGGCATTATTTATTTCACTAGTAAAAAACTGGCGGACGAAACGGCGTTAAGATTAAGAGAAGAGCAGCATATTCTAGCCGAAAGTTATCATTCGGGGATTGAAGCAGATGATAAAATAAAAATTCAACAGCAGTTTTTAGAAAATGAATTTCAAGTGGTCTGTGCGACGAGCGCATTTGGTATGGGTTTTGACAAAAAGGATATTCGTTTTGTTATTCACTACCATATGCCAGCTTCTCCAGAGATGTATTTACAAGAAGTGGGACGCGCCAGCCGAGACGGCCATGACAGTGTGGCGGTCTTGTTATATGAAAAAGGCGATGAGAGCATTCAAAGTCACTTTATCCAAGAGTCACTGCCTAACCGGGACGATTTGCTGTGGGCTTTAAAAAATACAAACAAGGTATTATTTGAACAAGACCCCCGTTTGAAATTGGCGGCTTATTTTATTCAACATACAAAAAATATCAATGAAGCTTTAGAGAAGATACAGCACCGAAAAGAGATTAAGTACAAGCAACTTTATTATATGCTGGATTACGTCACCACCCCAACTTGTAAGCGAGCGTATTTACTCGATTATTTTGAAGAGCGTTTAGAAGAAAAGCCGGAAATATGTTGTTCGAATTGCGGTTTGCAAGTAGAGGCATTGACAAACAGGTTGAATGAAAACCAATCGATTGATTATAAAAAGTCTTCGACAATCATTTCGTGGGAGCAGCAGTTTAAACAATTATACAATATTTAATAACTTTTAGGATAAGAATATGGTACAATATGAAATGAACTTACGATGGAAGGAAGAAGTCCAATGAGCAAAAAAAAGCAATCATCGGATGAAGAAATTTGGTCGAAACGTTTTGATGAAGACCAAGAGGATTTAAACTATGTTTCAAGAAGTGAACGATCAAAAAATAATAAAAATGGAGACGATAAAATGTCGCCAATGCTTACGGGTACGGTTATTTTTTTAGCTGTCCTGATTTTAGCGACGATTTTTTATTACCTCTGGTATACTAACCGTCCTGCCAATCAGCCAGAAGTTGCGGAGGAAAATATAGAAATTGTGGCGAATGAAGAAGCTAATGAGGAACCGGTAGAAGAACCAGAACCGGAAACGGAAGTCGAACCAGCACCGGAGCCGGAGCCAGCACCTGCTCCCGAACCCGAGCCCGAGCCGCAACCCGCTCCTGAACCCGGGCCTGAGCCGCAACCCGCTCCTGAGCCCGAACCTGAGCCGCAACCTGAACCCGAGCCAGAACCCGAAACAGAAGAACCGGAGTCTTCAACACCGGCATCGGGAGGCAGTACTTATGTCGTACAACCGGGAGATAATATGTACCGGATTGCGTTGAATCATGGAATGTCTACGCAAGAATTGATGGCATTAAACAATTTAAGCGATGAAACGGTCTATGTGGGCCAAGAATTGCTTGTAGAATAACATGGTAAAAGAAAAGGATGGTTACGTGGTTCATTCAGCTTATAAGATTGCAATAGATGGTCCTGCATCTTCAGGGAAAAGTACAATAGCTAAACGCTTGGCTGATCAGTATTCGCTCGTATATGTAGACACGGGAGCGATGTATCGAACGCTTACATACTTAGCTTTAAAAAAGGATATACCTGTAGATGATGAAAAACAACTTGTTGAATTGCTAAGAACGGTTAAGATTACGTTTAAAAGAACCAATGAGGGACAATTGGTGTATGCTAATGATGAAAACGTTACTGATGTCATTAGAGGACATGAAGTAACGAATAATGTTTCAGAAGTTTCTTCCTTTGAGAAGGTGAGAGAAGAGCTTGTTTCCCGCCAGCAGCAAATCGCTCAAAATACTGGCGTTGTCATGGATGGTCGAGACATTGGGACGGTTGTTCTGCCAGAAGCCGATGTAAAAATATTTTTAGTGGCCAGTGTAGAAGAACGCGCAGAGAGAAGATTTTTAGAAAATAAAGAAAAAGGAATCAGCTCTGACTTTGAACAACTTAAACAAGAAATAGTGGCGCGAGATACGTATGATTCAAACCGTAAAGTCTCTCCTTTAAAACAGGCGGAGGATGCAGTACGAGTTGATACAACCGGTTTATCTATTCAAGAAGTAGTGGATCGATGCGTAGAGATTATTGAAGAAAAAGACATAAAAAGCTAAGTTTTTTTGGCGAATAAAATGAGTTTACTATGAGAAGAGCTAGAGGTTTTTTTAGAATTCTTGTGAATATAGTAGTTTTCATGTGATTTATATAGTATAATGTGTTAAGATAAATTTATTGATGGTATTGGGAGGCACAAGGAATATGTCAGAAAATGAGAACAAAGATTTAGAAGTCAATGAAGAAGTAGAAGAAACGGTGGAGCAGGATTCAACAGAGGAGTTAGTCGAGGATACAGTTGAGGTCGAAGAGACGGTAGAAGAAACTGTAAAAGACGATTCCAACGAAGAAGAAGCTGAACTGGAAACAATGTCGGATGCTTTAGATGCATCTGTTGAAGTAAAGCCTGGAGATATTGTTGAAGGTGTCGTTTTAGCGATTGACGAAGATAAAAATGTTATCGTCGGCTTAGACACAGGTCATGAAGGTTACATTCCAATTCGGGAATTATCAACAAGCCGTGTCAACGACCCTGCAGATGAAGTGGAAATTGATGAGCGACTACGTGTAACGGTTCTACGTATTGTAAGTGATAAAGAACAAGGAAGCTTTATTCTTTCTAAAAAACGCGTCGATCAACGAGAAGTGTGGAATGAACTTCAAGAAAAATTCGACAACGGTGAAACTGTAGAAGCTGAAGTGAATCGTGTGGTTAAAGGTGGAGTGACTGTCGATTTAGGTGTACGTGGATTTGTTCCAGCGTCACAATTGGACACTCGTTTTGTTCGTGATTTATCGCAATTCGAAGGCAACACTTACGAATTCAAAATCATTGAAATTGACCCGCAAAACCGACAGCTTATTTTATCACGTCGTGAATTAATCGAAGCTGAAGAAGAAGAGAAACGTGAAGAAGCGCTTGAAAATCTGGAAGAAGGTTCAACAGTAACAGGTACTGTTGTGCGTTTAACGAACTTTGGAGCGTTTGTGGACTTAGGCGGAATTGATGGTTTAGTTCATATTTCTGAAATTGCACATGAGCATGTTGAGCATCCAGAAGACAAATTGTCAGTTGGTGAAGAAATCGAAGTGAAAATACTCAGTGTAGATGAAGATCGTGAACGCGTTTCATTATCGATTAAAGAATTACAACCTGGACCATGGGACACTGTGGATGAAGAGTTCGCAGCAGGTACTGAAACAACAGGCATTGTTAAACGAATTGTAGACTTCGGTGCATTCGTCGAATTAAAACCTGGTGTAGAAGGACTTGTTCACATCTCTGAAATGGCACATCGTCATGTGGACACACCACATGAAGTCGTCAGTGAAGATGAAGAAGTGCAAGTGAAAGTATTAAGTGTAGATCAAGACGAACAACGTGTTTCCTTAAGTATTAAAGCTTTAGAAGAAGCACCAGAACGCGAAGAACAACCTCGCCAAGAGTCCCGTCAAACACCGCGTCGAGACTCACGTCAAGACGTTCGTCAACCTCAATTAAGAGATGACGATGAAGAATCAGCATTTACAATTGGTGACCAATTGGGCGACCAATTAAAAGGCTTATTCGGAGATAATGACGACGAATAATCTGCTTCTTGTCTATTTGTGAATAAAATTAAAAACACCCAACTCATTTGCGAAAACAAAGAGGTTGGGTGTATATTATTGTTTAGAGAAAAAGAAGAGTTAAAACTAGTTTTAGAAAGTTGGTGAATAGATGTCAAAACCTACAGTAGCTATTGTTGGGCGACCAAACGTCGGGAAATCGACTATCTTCAACCGAATCATTGGGGAACGAGTATCTATCGTAGAAGATGAGCCGGGCGTGACGAGAGATCGGATATACGGCACAGGAGAATGGCTAGGTAAGGAATTTTCCCTCATCGATACCGGGGGGATTACTTTAGAAGACCGTCCCTTAGATGTTGAAATTAAGAGTCAGGCGGAAATTGCGATAGAAGAAGCGGACGTGATTGTTTTTATCGTCGATATCCGCACCGGTGTTACTCCTTTGGATGAGAGTATTGCACAAATTCTTTATCGTTCAGATAAAAAGGTTGTACTTGCAGTCAACAAAGCAGATAATCCTGAACAAAGAGAACGGATTTATGAGTTTTATTCATTGGGTCTAGACGAACCTTTCCCTATTTCAGGTACACATGGTTTAGGTCTTGGAGATGTATTGGATCGGGTGGTGAGCTATTTCGATGAAGAGACATTGGAAGTGTATGATGAATCCACCATTCAATTTAGTTTAATTGGGCAACCCAATGTAGGGAAATCAAGTCTCGTCAATAAAATTTTAGGCGAGCAACGGGTCATTGTGTCAGAAAAAGAAGGAACAACGCGCGATGCGGTCGATACGCCTTTTGTTGATGAAGAGGGTCAAAAATTTGTCATTATTGATACAGCCGGTATTCGTAAACGAGGAAAGATCTATGAAAACACAGAGAAATATAGTGTGTTACGGGCAATGACAGCGATTGAGCGCTCAGATGTGGTCTTATGTGTCATCGATGCTGAAAAAGGCATTAGAGAGCAAGATTCCAAGGTATTTAGCTATGCGCATGATGAAGGCAAGAGTATTATTATCCTTGTGAATAAATGGGATGCGATTGAAAAGGACACCCATACGACCAAAGAATTTGAACAAGAAATTCGCACGCGCTTTAAGTATTTAGATTATGCTCCTATTTTATTTGTTTCTGCAGAAACAGGGCAGCGATTAAATCGCTTGCCAGAATTGATTAAAACGGTCTATACAAGTCGTATGCAACGCATTCAATCTTCTATCCTTAATGATGTGTTAATGGATGCCTTGGCGATGAATCCGACGCCGACGGTTAAAAACAAGCGTTTAAAGATTTTCTATATGACGCAAGTTGCCGTGGGTCCGCCGACTTTTATTGTCTTTGTCAATGACACAGAGTTGCTTCACTTTTCTTATCGAAGATTTTTGGAAAACCAGTTGCGGGCGAATTTTGGCTTTGAAGGCACGCCAATTAAAATTATCCCGCGTAAAAGAACCTGATATTTTGAGTAAAATTTCAATTAATTCAGGGAATTCTATCAAAAAAGATTGCAGTTATAAGGTTTATATGTTATCTTTTAAAATGAAATGTCGACAAGATTGACTATTTCACCTATTTATTCTCAAAAATGGGATTATAAAAAGTGAGATTTGGTTTGACTGAATTGAACTTTTTAGGGAGGTGTAGAAGTATGGCAAACAAAGCAGATTTAATTGATGGCGTAGCTGAAAAATCTGGTTTAACGAAAAAAGATGCAACTGCAGCAGTAGAAGGTCTTTTTGACGTCGTAACAGAAACTTTAGCAGAAGGTGAACGTGTTCAAGTAATCGGATTCGGTACTTTTGAAGTACGTGACCGCGCAGCTCGTAAAGGACGTAATCCACAAACAGGAGAAGAGATTCAAATTCCTGCTACAAAAGTACCTGCATTTAAAGCAGGTAAAGGATTAAAAGACGCAGTAAAATAATATGACTTCTGAACCGATTGTTATTTGCTTACATAAGGCAATCGGTTTTTAATTTTTAGTTAGCGATTATGTAACAAAAGCTCCTCATCCAACCATTGGGTGTGGGGTTTTTCGTTTTTAAAGGACAATTTCTCATTTGAGGATTGACTTTTTAAAAAGAAGGATGTATAATAATTTCTGTTGCGATATTGTACCTGTAGCTCAGCTGGATAGAGCATTCGCCTTCTAAGCGAACGGTCGGGGGTTCGAATCCCTCCAGGTACGTTATTTATGAATCGATGAGATTGGATAGTCAGTAATGACTGTCTTTTTTTTTGCATTGAATAACTTATGAAAATCCTATAATATAGTTATAAGCGACAAGATTTCCAAGCGAGAGTGTGATGATTTGATAAAAAAAGAAGATTGGTTGACCATTCCAAATATTTTATCCTATATTCGAATAGCCATGATTCCCTTGTATATTTACCTCTATGTCAATGCACAAAAGCAAATAGACTACTACTGGGCTGCTGGGGTCTTGGTCTTGTCTGGGCTAACCGATGCTTTGGATGGTATAATCGCGCGAAAAACTGGCCAAATAACTGATTTAGGCAAAATTATTGATCCGCTAGCAGACAAGTTGACGCAAATCGCTGTTATTGCGGCGATGTTTTTAGAGCGCCCTTATATTTTCCCTTTGCTGCTGTTATTTTTACTCAAGGAATTATTTTTACTTGTGAATAATCTTGTATTGTATCGCAAAGAAGTAAGGATGGACGGTTCGATGTGGTTTGGGAAAGTCGCGACAGCCGTTTTTTATGTCTGTATGTTTATACTTGTCATATTTCCAACGCTAGATCGCGATGGAAGTATGCCGCTAATTGTTATTACAGCTGTTTTTCAGGTGATTGCGCTTATCGGTTACGGCAGCTGGTATTTGAAAATGTTTAAGCAATTAATGAATCAAAGACAATAGAATGGAATGAAGATATGGAGAGAGAACAAGCCGCTTTAAGAGCCCTCACAATCTTTTTACGTGCCTCGGGCAGTGTGTCAAATATGCTAAAAAAAGACATGCAGTCTTATGGATTGAATCCTACTGAATTTACAGTAATGGAAGTTTTATATAGTAAGGGCGAACAACCGATTCAAATGATTGGCCAAAAAGTATTGCTCGCTTCCAGTAGTATTACGTATGTAATCGACCAATTAGAGAAGAAAAATGTTGTCGAGCGAAAAGTCAATGAAAAAGACCGTCGAGTGACCTTGGTATCTTTAACGGCAGAAGGACTAGACATTATGGAAGATATTTTCCCGCAGCATACAGAAGTTATCCATGAGCTTTTCAGTGGATTGAGTGATGCAGAACTTGAACAACTAAGAGAGACATTGAAAAATGTAGGGTTTAAAGCTGTTGAGCTCTATGAAAATGGAAAAGCTTAGGCTGAAGCTATCGTAAACGCAGAGAATATTTGTTAAAATAGAAGAAGATTTATGAATAGATGAGAGGTTGATTGCAGTGGCAGATATAAAAATTACAGAGGAAACACAACAACTCGTAGAGACGGAACTTCGTAAAGGAGCCAGCAACTCAAGAATTGCCAATTTACTTGATTTGCCTTATAAAGAGGCAGTTGAAATCATTGATACAATTAAAGAAAAGATTCGTCCTGAAGTAGGAGAAGATATCGCCTTTACTTTTCGTGGAGAGCATATGGAAGGCACCATTGAAAAATTATTGACCAACAGTGCCATTGTTCGAATAGATTGGGATAATTCACCAAAGCATTTATATGATTTAATGGAAGAGAAGACGGTTGTAAACTTTAAAGATATTGATGCTTTCTTGAAAAAATTTGACATGAGCGAACATATGGTAGAAGAGTCAAAAGAAGATGAAAAATAAATAAAAGCACAAGACCTGACGCGGATGGTTTTCAGCTGCGCAGGTTTTTCTTTTGAAAAATTAAGATGAAATAAGGTGAAGTAGATTGGGAGATAAAATAGAGTTCCCATTGAATAGTCAAAGATATTTTGAACAGGCCCTCCAATTTCTAGAAAATCAGCAATATGAGAAAGCAGTGGTTTGTTTAGAAAAAGTCTACGCAACAGAAAAAACGACTCAAATTAATCATATATATACCGTCATTCTTTATACACTCGATCGGGTAGAAGAAGCATTAGAGATTGCCAGCGAGTTAAAAGAATTTTATATGAAAAATGAAAAAGAGACTGTGTTTTACACGATGCTTCTCATTAAAAATCATTTGTTTTTAGAGGCGGAAGTCTTGATTCAAAATCATCTATCCAATAACCATTCCCCCTACAAATCAGAATGGCAAAATGCCAATAAGGAACTAGTCTTAGAGAGAGAAAACGTCCACTTTCAAATGGAACTAGAAAAAAAGGAAACCATTAAGGCATTAAATGAAATAGAAAATTACTCGCCCAGCAAGCAGACAGAGATTATACAAAATGCACGGCAACTGAATTTGCCCGAATTGCAAAGAGCCGCCCAAACTTTTTTTCTTAATACACAGGTATTACCTGCGACTCAAAAAGCTTTTCTTGAGCTGTTAATTGAAAAAGAGGACACAAATAACTATCTCTTTCAGTGGCTAGATGGTCCGAGACAGATTGTCCCTAAACAATTAAAAACCTTCCAAGAGTTGAGTATTCTGGAAGACATTACCGACTCGCTAGAGACTAAACTTGAGAAGAATCCCACTGCTATCGAAATAATTTATACAGAAATGTTAAACGACTTACTCCTGTTATACCCTTTTGTGGAAGAAATTGTAATGGATGCAAACTATTGGGTCGATAGCTATTTAAAAGCCTTTAACTTACTCGATATTCCTTTTAATGACCCGTTACCCGTTTCAAAAGAGGAACAGCAAATGGAAAAATGGTTGAATTATTTTAATCAATTGGCGCACAGAAAGTAAAAGCAAGTTGCCCAAGGGAAAAACAGGTTTTTCATTTACAAACGTACTGAAATATAGTATTCTAATTAAGTATGTAAAGTCGTAAACGACTAAATAAAACAAGCAATACCTATTAAAGATATCGGAGGCAAAGTGAACATGACAGTAAATTTTGAAAAAACGGGCGACAGTACCGGTGAAGTGACATTTACAATCGACCGTGAAACAGTAGAACAAGGATTAGATAAAACCTTTAATTCAGTAAAAGGCTCTTTAAACGTTCCAGGATTTAGAAAAGGACGTGTACCTCGTAAAATTTTCAACCAAATGTTTGGTGAAGAAGCTTTATACGAAGATACACTAAACGATATCTTCCCAACGGCATATGCAAAAGCTCTAGAAGAAGTGGATGCAGATATCGTCGGTCAACCAGCAATCAAAGATATTGACTGGGATTCTGGTAAAGACTGGGAAGTTGTTGTAGAGGTTCAATTAAAGCCAGAAGTAAAACTGGGTCAATATAAAGACTTAGAAGTGACAAAAGTGAACCGTGAAGTAACCGATGCAGACGTTGAAGAGAGTCTAGAGGCTCGCCGTAAAGAGTTTGCTGAATTAGTCATTAAAGATGCGCCAGCGGAAGATGGAGACACTGTAGTGATTGATTACGAAGGCTCTGTTAACGGTGAAGTCTTTGAAGGTGGATCGGCTACAAACTACTCACTTGAATTAGGCTCTGGATCGTTTATTCCAGGATTTGAAGAGCAATTAGTGGGTGCAGAACCTGACTCGGACGTTGAGGTAAAGGTGACTTTCCCCGAAGAGTATCAAGCAGAAGAGTTAGCTGGTCAAGAAGCCTTATTCAAAGTAAAAGTGCATGAAGTGAAAGCTAAAGAATTACCAGAATTAGACGATGACTTTGCTCAAGATGCAGATGATGATGTGGAAACGATTGAAGAGTTACGTGAAAAAACACGTAAAAACTTAGAAGAATCTCGTACACAATTTGCAGATAATGCACGTGATGAAGAAGCCATTCAAAAAGCGGTTGAAAATGCAGAAGTAGGAGAAATTCCTTACGACATGGCGCATGAAGAAGTACACCGTCAAATGGACATGTTCTACAACCAGTTAAGCCAACAGGGTATGGACAAAGAAATGTACTTCAGCATTACCGGTACAACTGAAGCAGACCTTCACCAGCAATTTGAAGTAGGCGCTGAAGATAATGTACGTACAAACCTTGTTATTGAAGCGATTGTTGAAGCCGAAGATTTAGACGCGACTGAAGAAGAATTAGAGAATGAAATTCAAGAACTAGCTTCTCAGTATGGTTTGGAAGAAGAGCAAGTGCGTGAAGTCTTATCGCCAGAATTATTGACGCGAGATATTGCGATGAAAAAAGCTATTGATTTAATCAGTTCAACGGCTAAGGAAGTTTTAGAACCTGAAACAGAAGAAGAGTCTACAGAAGAATAAAGATTTGTAGAATAGAAATGTTGTAAAAAGTTGGTCTGCATTTTTTTGCAAACCAACTTTTTGTTTGCTTAAGGTGTTGTAATTCTTTTATTTGCTAGCTAATCAAATCCTATGTTATGATGGGTTAGTGCAAAAAAGAATTTAGATAGAGGTGAATGAAGTGTATAATGATGAAAATATGAATATGTCTTGTTCTTTTTGCGGTAAATCACAAGACCAGGTCGATAAATTAATTGCCGGCCCTGGTGTATATATTTGTGATGAGTGTGTGAATTTAAGTAAAGAGATTATTGAAAATGAATTTGAAACCCAACATGCTGTTTCATTTGATAATGTGCCTAAACCGAGCGAAATTTATACAATTTTAAATGATTATGTGATTGGACAAGAATTAGCGAAACGTACGTTGTCTGTTGCAGTGTATAACCATTACAAACGTGTGAACCATGTTTTACAATCGGATTCAACAGAAGATATTCAGCTGCAAAAAAGCAATATCTTGTTAGTGGGTCCTACAGGTTCTGGAAAAACATATTTGGCTCAAACGTTGGCTAGCATCTTAAACGTACCTTTCGCCATAGCGGATGCAACGAACCTGACAGAAGCAGGTTATGTCGGTGAAGATGTTGAAAATATTTTGCTTAAATTATTACAAGCTGCAGATTTTGACGTAGAACGTGCTCAGTATGGAATTGTCTATATTGATGAGATTGATAAAATTGCAAAAAAATCTGAGAATGTTTCAATTACACGAGATGTCAGTGGGGAAGGTGTTCAGCAGTCTCTTTTGAAAATATTAGAAGGTTCTGTTGCCAGTGTACCGCCTAAAGGAGGCCGTAAACATCCCCAGCAAGAAATGATTGAGATTGATACCACAAACATCTTATTCATTGTGGGTGGTGCCTTTGCAGGCTTAGAAGATATTATTCGCACGCGTGTAGGGGAGCGACTAATCGGTTTTGGTTCTTCAAATGAAAAAAATCCATTGGAAGAAGAAAAAAATATTACCCAAGAGCTCCTGCCAGATGACTTACAAAAATTTGGATTAATTCCTGAATTTATTGGTCGTTTGCCAGTGACTGCGGTCTTAAACGAATTGGACGAAGAGGACTTAATTGAAATACTGACAAAACCAAAGAACTCTTTGGTCAAACAATACCAAGTCTTATTAGAGTTGGATGATGTGGAACTTGAATTTGATGAAGAGGCCTTGCGGGCAATTGGTCAACGAGCCATTGATCAAAGCACAGGGGCACGTGGTCTGCGAACAATTATTGAAGAAATTATGTTAAATATCATGTTTGAAGTTCCGAGTCGAGAAGATGTTTCTAGAGTGGTCATCACAAAAGAAGCGGTTGAAGATACAGGTGAGCCGATTTTTTACGATGAAAATGATGAGGTAATCGAAGAATAAATTACAAACTAAAATCACTGAATGCGCAGCAGATCTTGCTATGCAAGCAGTGATTTTTTGGCTTGTAAGACTGAAACTTCCCTCCAGACGAATTTATCATATGTCTCAAGCAAAGGCAGTGACCGATAGGATTGTTTCAAATGTAAAGATTCTTGAAATCTATTTGAAATTTGTTTGTAATGTGTTAAGATTTTAAAAGGCACAAAATTTGTCGCTGCTCGTTTTTTTTAACGAACCACAGCAGCTACCAACAAAGCGATGAAAATACGAAAAGAAACAAGGTGACAAAATGAAATTTCCCATTCAAAAAGCAGAGATTATTATCAGTGCTGTGAAAGAAGAACAATATCCAGATTTGAATTTGCCAGAGATCGCGATTGCTGGACGTTCGAATGTTGGAAAGTCATCTTTTATTAATAAATTATTGAATCGAAAAAAACTGGCACGAACCTCTGGCAAACCGGGCCGGACTCGAACCATCAACTTCTTTAATATTGAAGATACCTTTGTTTTCGTGGATGTACCAGGGTATGGTTTTGCAAAAGTATCAAAAGGTGAGCTTGAAAAATGGGCCCAAATGATGGAACACTATTTTTCAACGCGCGAAGAATTGGTCACAGCCGTACTTCTTGTAGACTTCAGACATAAACCAACGGCTCAAGATATTCAAATGTATGAATACCTAAAATTCTTAGGATTACCAGTACTTATTGTCGCAACGAAAGCGGACAAAGTGAAGCGCGGTGTACACAATCGCCATATGAATCAAGTGGTCAATACCTTGGATGTGGCTGAGGAAGATATCGTGGTCCCGTTTTCGGCTATAACTGGACAGGGACAAGAGAAAATATGGGACATCTTATTGAAAGATTTAGGGATTGAAATCGAATGAAATTATTAATGTATGGCGTAAGCAAAGACACGGTCATGAAAGAAGATGTGGATAAGTATCTTTTGGATGATGCCAATAAAAAAAGACAAATGAATGACATTGCAAAATTTGAAGGCGTTTCGGAAGTAATTATATTAGCCGACGATTTTCGAAATGAATATTATTTGTATGTAAATGAAGAAATATTCAGCCATGGGGAATTTTTACGCTACATTGCCCGCAAAACCGAAAAAACCCTGCAAGAAGTGATTCTTGAAACCTACAGTAAATTTAACGAAGATGTGTTAAGACATCTTTTTGAATTTGCCGCAGGTTACTTATCAAAGCCCAGTGGTTCCTTTCAAGAACTGTGGGTGGTTCAACAAACCATCATATTAGCAAATACCCACCATACAAGTGGGCCGGTTATTACAAAATTATTGAATCAGGCAGTCATAATTGGTTACGCGTTTAAATTAAGCGATGAGATGAAGCCTTTAAATCAAAGTCCAATTTCTCAATATATATACTTGTTAAAAGAATATCTTTCCGACTTAAGCAAAAAGAACTATCTAATTTCTGGGGATGATTTTCAAGTGTATTTCTTAGCGAAAGTATTGCTTTTTGCAGGCGCCCAGACGATTACGATGATTCAACCAGATGAAAAAAAAAGCGTCTTACAATACCAACGACTAGAAGGTATGTTCGAAGAATCTGAACAGGCGCGTCTTTTCCCAATGACAGAAAAATCACTCTACTATCGATTATCAAAAACGGATGCGGCGATTTTAGATTCCACACGCTTAAACATTTTTGAACAGCGCATTCGAGAAGAAGTTTCAGTCATTCGGCAAACGAAAAAAGTCCAGTATTTAGTGGATACAGCAGATGAAGAGCAAGAAGATATCTCTTTTCCTGAGTTGGACTTTCAACATATCGATGGTACACAGCAACAATCCTTTAACAAAGAAGAACAAGAGAATGCAGTGGCGGTATTTGAAGAAGAACTTTCGCACCGCGTGGAAGTCTTCATGCATTTTTTAGAAAATTTACAAGCCAATGAAACGAAAGAAATGACCTATTAATGAGAGAACTCAAAAGAGGTTCGTGTAGTGGACCTCTTTTGAGTTTTTTTGTAATTTATATCTATTTAATTTTCCCTTAAAATACGGTAACATAGTACTGAACAGTTTGTACGGGAAGGAAGAGATTGTATGTTTATCGATCAAGCAAAAATATTTATAAAAGGTGGCGACGGTGGCGACGGGATGGTTGCCTTCCGACGTGAAAAATATGTACCGGATGGCGGACCTGCTGGAGGGGACGGCGGTAGAGGGGGCAATGTGGTCTTTGTTGTAGACGAAGGTTTACATACGTTAATGGATTTTAAATATAACCGCCACTTTAAAGCAGACAAAGGGGAAAACGGAATGTCCAAAGGGATGCACGGCCGAGGTGCTGAAGATTTAGTGATTCCTGTTCCTCCTGGGACTGTTATAAAAAATGAAGACACGGAACAAGTCTTAGCAGACTTAACCGAGCATGGCCAAGAAGTCATCCTTGCAAAAGGCGGACGCGGCGGTCGAGGAAATATCCGTTTCGCTTCTTCTCGCAACCCAGCACCAAGTATTTCTGAAAATGGCGAACCGGGTGAAGAAGTCAATTTAGTTTTAGAATTAAAACTGATTGCTGATGTCGGCTTAGTCGGCTTCCCATCTGCGGGAAAATCAACTTTCTTATCTGTTGTCACTGCAGCAAAACCAAAAATTGCGGCTTATCCCTTTACGACACTAACACCAAATATCGGGGTAGTGGGCTTAGAAGACGGCCGAAGCTATGTGATCGGAGATATGCCTGGAATTATTGAAGGGGCTGCCGAAGGTATTGGCTTGGGTCTCCAATTTTTAAGACATATTGAACGCACAAAAGTATTGCTGCATATATTGGATATGAGTGGTTTGGAAGGCCGAGATCCTTTTGACGACTATCAAACAATTAAACAAGAACTTGAAAATTATGATATGAACTTACTCAATAAACCCCAGCTCATTTTAGCCAATAAAATGGATATGCCAGATGCAGCAGCGAATCTCAAAAACTTTAAAGAAAAAATAGACGCTACAGGTGAAGAAATTGAATTGTATGAAATCTCTGCTTTGAGAAGAGAGGGCCTGAAAGAAGTCTTGTATCGAACGGCGGAATTGCTTGAACATGTTGAAGAAGTCGAAGAAGAACCGATTGAAATGGACACGCATGTGACGTATACGCTTGAAGAAGAAGAGCCGCCATTTACACTTACAAGAGATTCGGATGGCGTTTGGGTCCTTTCAGGAGAAGAAATCGAACGATTATTCCAAATGACGAATATGGATCAAGAGGAAGCCATCATGCGATTTTCCAGACAATTGCGAGCAATGGGCGTGGATGAAGCATTGCGTGAACGCGGAGCCAAAGATGGCGATTTAGTTGCCTTACAGGACTTTACGTTTGAATTTGTTGAATAAATTAAAGAAATGAGATTGAGGGAATAGAATGGATTTGCTTTTTTTAGGAACAGGCTCCGGTGTCCCATCGAAACAACGAAATGTGGCCAGTGTGGCACTTAAGTTATTAGATGAAAGAAACAGTGTATGGTTGTTTGATTGCGGAGAAGGTACGCAGCACCAAATATTACGTACAACGTTAAAACCACGTAAAATTGAAAAAATATTTATTACTCATATGCATGGGGATCATATTTATGGTTTACCCGGCTTACTTAGCAGCCGTGGCTTTCAAGGCGGGGTGGAACCGATCACGATTTATGGCCCAAAAGGTATCCGAGGCTATATTCAGTCAAGCTTAAAGTTCTCGGGTACACGGTTGAATTACCCGATACGCTTTGTGGAATTTAATGAACCCGGTGTTATTTTTGAAGACGAACAATTTAAAGTAGAAGTAAACAAGTTGCAACATGGTCTCCCTTCTTATGGATTTCGTGTAGTAGAAGCGGATCATGAAGGAACTTTGGATGCCCAGAAATTAAAAGAAATGAATATACCAAGCGGACCGCTTTATGGACGATTAAAAAATAAAGAAGTGGTTACACTTGAAGACGGTAGAGTATTGGACGGAAACGATTTTGTAGGCCCTAATCAAAAAGGACGAATCGTGACTATTTTAGGTGATACGGTCAAACATCCTAATAGCGTAAAGTTGTCACAGCATGCGGATGTGGTTGTCCATGAAGGAACGTTTGGGCACGAGGAGAAAGACTTGGCTCGGCAATATAACCATTCGACGGTTACTCAGGCGGCAGAAGTAGCCAAAGAAGCCCAGGCTAAAAAACTGCTTTTGACGCATTTTAGTTCAAGGTATTTATATAAAGATCTCATCCAATTAGAACAAGAAGCAAGAAAAATTTTCCCAGACACGTATATGATGAAAGATTTACAAGAAGTGTCTATACCATTGGAGAAAGCGGGCAAAAATTAGTGTCTCATTTTAAGAAACCAACCATTGTTATTACCGGGGCCTCATCGGGTATCGGCAAACAAACGGCATTTGAAGAAGCAATCAAAGGATCCCACTTGATTTTGGCTGCTCGTCGGATGGACAAATTAGAAGAAGTCAAAGCGATTTGTGAACAGCTCGGTGCAAGTTCCGTTCTTGTTTACTCGTTAGACATTACCGATGCAAAGAGTATTGATCGGCTGATAGCTGTTATACAAGAAGAGAGGATTACAGTTGATGTTTTGATAAATAACGCCGGCTTTGGTCATAGTGCATCCTTTTTTACTCTCGATTTTGAAGTTGTTCACAATATTTTTCAAGTCAATGTGATTGGCCTCATGTATTTAACGCAGCAAATTGCACTGATGATGTTGGAGCAGCGAGGCGGACAAATTATCAATGTGGCTTCTTTAGCTGGCAAGGTATCCACACCAAAGTATACCGCTTACGGAGCAACGAAGGGGGCTTTGATTAGTTTCAGCAATGCCTTACGGCTGGAGCTAAAAGAGCATAATATCCAAGTGACAACGGTCAATTTTGGTCCTGTAGATACACCATTTTTTGATCACATTGAGCGCAGCCGTAGACAAATGGCAAAAAATGCTGCTTTTACCTTAACTGAAGAGGAAGCAGGGAAAATTGTTGCAAGGACGGTCGGTACAAATAAACGCGAAGTGAATCGCCCGTTAACCTTAGCAGCCGGCGCCAAAATGTATCAATTGTTTCCAAGCTTAGGCGATTCGCTATTACTAAAATTTTTCAACCAGTAAAATAGAACTGAAAGGGAGATTTTATATGAGAAGACAATGGAGCACGGTATTAATCGTCGCATTAATTCTAGTTGTTGTCCTTTTTGCAGTCATGAATGTGGATCCTGTCGGGATTAATCTAGGTTTTACTCTTTTATCCATCCCATTAGTGGTCGTTATCATTGGGGCTTTACTTATTGGAATGGTCATAGCGGCCATTTGGTCGACCAGCAGTTCTTTAAAAGACCGAAAGGAACAAAAAAGATTGCAAGAACAATTAAGCAATCAAGAGAATGAATCGGCTAAAAAGAGAGATGAGTTAACGCAAAATCATCTGAAAGAAAAGAAAAAGCTGGAAGAAGCTTTAGAAAAAGAAAAGGCCGAAAACCGAGAGTTGAAACGACGCATTCAAAATTTGCAGACGACTCATTCGGTAAAAGAAGGGGAAACTACTACTTAAAAAGAGACTAAAGCCGAGGATGGGAACAGAAAGCTCCCATCTTTTTTAGTGAGAGAAGAATGGATGAGGTGATGAATTGGTTACATCGTCAAAAAGAAACTGGACGCAAAAAGTCAATACAGCACAGATAGATAGCAAACAATTCGCACAGGACTTAAAGTGCTCGGAATTGTTTGTTCAGATTTGTATTCAAAGAGGCTTAACAACTGTAGAAGAAATTGAAGCATTTATGCATGTAGATGAGACATGGTTTCATGATCCATTCCTTATGCACGATATGGATAAAACTGTCGATCGAATCAAAGAGGCGCTGGCGAAGAATGAACAGATTACCGTTTACGGGGATTATGATGCGGATGGAATGACCAGTACAGCCTTGCTGACAGAAACCTTGGAATCCATTGGGGCGAACGTGAATTACTATTTACCAAGCCGCTTTGTTGAAGGGTACGGCCCAAATGAAGCAGCTTTTTCTCAACTGATTGAAGATGGGACGTCATTGATTATTACCGTCGATAATGGGGTGGCGGGACATGAAGCCATTTCCTTTGCGCAAGCAGTCGGTGTAGATGTTATTGTGACGGATCACCATGAGCTACCAGATGATTTGCCTGGCGCCTATGCGATCGTCCATCCTAAGCATCCTGAAGGCCAGTATCCTTTTGGGGATTTAGCGGGAGTCGGTGTAGCCTTTAAAGTCGCGACTGCTTTGCTAGATGAATTACCGGTGGAGGTGCTTGATTTAGTAGCGATAGGCACCGTCGCCGATTTAGTGTCTTTAACAGACGAAAATCGTGCACTGGTAATGTATGGTTTGAAAATGCTGCAGCAAACGCAAAGAGTTGGACTGCTGCAATTATTAAACATCATTGGAACGAATCCTGCCGACGTAAACGAGGATACCATTGGTTTTCAAATAGCTCCGCGGTTAAATGCCGTTGGGAGACTTGGCGAGGCTGCTCCGTGTGTAGAGTTGTTAACTACCCATGAGGCAAATCGCGCGGCAGAATTGGCCAAGTTTATCGATGATAAAAATAGTGAGCGCAAACAAATCGTCCAAGATATGGCGGAAGAAATTAAAGCAGAAATTACTACTAAACAAACGGCCCATGAAGTCATTGTGCTGGCGAATAAAGACTGGCACCAAGGAGTCTTGGGTATTGTTGCGAGTCGAATCGTCGACCATACGAATAAGCCAACATTGCTTTTCACCATTGATGAAGCGACCGGTGAAGCAAAAGGATCGGCTCGAAGTGTAGAAGGCTTTAATTTATATGAAGCTTTTTCAAAGATTGAAGAGTTATTTTTACAATTTGGTGGCCACTATATGGCGGCTGGCATGCGGGCAAAGGTGCAACATTTAAAAGAAATACAAGAACAACTATCAAAAATGGCAAAAGAAAAAGACGATGTAATTCTTTCAAAATTTATTGATGCGTATGTTCCTCTAGAAATGGTTTCAACTGACACCATTAAAGAAATCGACCAACTCAGACCCTTTGGTACAGGAAACGATAAGCCAGTCATCGCGACAAAAGAAGTAACGGTTCTACAAAAACGTCGAATTGGCCGGGACAACAATCATTTAAAATTATTAGTTGGACAAGAAAAGCACCAATTGGATATTGTCTCTTTCCAAAATGGCCATATCGATGATGTGCTGTTTGAACAGCAAACGATTTCAGTGGCTGGATCATTGGAAATCAATGAATGGAACGGACAGACCAAGCCGCAAATGGTTATGGAAGACATTGAAATCCCTGGACCCTTATTTATTGATAATCGGTTAACCAAACTGTCGGCGGATGATTTTAATAGGGGAGATACGGATTACATTTTTTACGAAAAAAGCACCTATGAGAATATTCGAGCACATCTTCCAAAAAGCGCCAATGCTATCTTACTAGAAACGTTAACAGAAGTCGTCGACTATCAATCGAAACAAGACATCATTATTGTCGATTGCCCACCTTCCATCGAGCTATTTCAACAAACTGTTTTAAACAATGAGCACTGTAGGATTCGTTGCTATTTTTATAAAAAAGACCATCTGTTTTTAAATGGCTTACCCAACCGAGAGGACTTTGCTCAGTTTTATAAGTTTATTAGCCAGTATAAAAATATTGATTTAAAAAGAAACGGCCATATTTTAAGCCAAAAGTTAAATATGCATCCAAGCAAAATATTTCTAATCGTGGAAGTGTTTTTGGAAGCAGATTTTGTTATAATTGATAATGGAGTATTGAATAGAAAGGAATATCCGGAAAAAACCGATATTCAACAAACAAAAGCTTACAAAAAAGCACGAAACCAAATGAAAGCAGAACAATTATTTATTTATAGTTCATTTAAAGAAATCATTGAGCAAATCAAGCAATAAATAATCAAGTGCTTCATTATAGAAGGAGTAGTAAAATGGATTTAAGTAACTATATCGCATCCGTGGAGAATTACCCAGAAGAAGGTGTGACGTTCCGTGATATTTCCCCTTTAATGGCTGATGGTGAAGCGTATGAATACGCCACGCAGCAAATTGTGGAATACGCCAAGGACAAAGATGTTGAAATGATTGTCGGTCCTGAAGCGCGTG
This sequence comes from Atopostipes sp., assembly GCA_043425375.1. GTDB lineage: Bacteria > Bacillota > Bacilli > Lactobacillales > Carnobacteriaceae_A > Atopostipes. The sequence goes on along the minus strand of JBHWQC010000052.1, from coordinate 8,525 downwards.
GGTTTATTGTGGGTTGTCCGGTCGCTTACGCAATGGGAATTGGCTTTGCACCTGCCCGTAAAAAAGGAAAATTGCCACGTGAAGTCATCGAAGTCAATTATGGTTTGGAATATGGCGAAGATACTTTACAGTTACACAAAGACGCGATAAAACCAGGCCAACGTGTGCTAGTGGTGGATGATTTATTGGCAACTGGGGGCACGCTAGCTGCAACCATTGAGCTTATTGAAGAACTTGGGGGTATTGTGGTAGGTACTGCTTTTATTATCGAGCTGGAAGAATTAAGAGGCCGCGATAAAATTGAAGGCTACGATATTCTTTCTTTATTAAAATACTAAGAATCAAATAGAGCCCCATTTGGTTGATGAGTCATGTCTCAACCAAATGGGGCTCTATTTGTAAGGTTATGTGTTTGTTAGTAAACGTGCGTTCGAAATAAAGAGACAACTTTCCCTAAAATGGACACATCCGGAAGCAAAATAGACTCTAATTCATCATTTTCAGGTTGCAAGCGAATATGCGTGTCTTCTTTGTAAAATCTTTTGCAAGTTGCTTCATCTTCTTCAGTCATGGCAATAACAATATCCCCATTGTCTGCTGTCTCTTGCCGTTTCACAATCACTAAATCCCCATCAAAAATGCCTGCCTTAATCATACTATCGCCACGGATAGTCAACATGAATAATTCATCACTGGTATAATTGATATATTCAGGAACTGGAAAGAAATCTGTTGCTTCTTCTATAGCTAGAATGGGGGCTCCTGCTGTAACTACACCTAACAAGGGAATTTGTCCAGTATTTTCTGAAATCCCTAATTTATTCAATCCGCTCTCTGTCACTTCAATCGCACGCGGTTTTGAGGGATCTCTTACAATAAATCCATTTTTTTCTAAACGGGCCAAATGTCCGTGAACAGTTGATGTAGACGCCAATCCAGTCGCATTACAAATTTCACGAACAGTCGGCGGATAGCCGCGGTCAGAAACTTCTTCATAAATGAACTGAAGAATTTCGTGTTGTTTTTCACCTTTTCGTCCTCTTTTTGCCATAATCACACCTCTTTATTTCGTTAATTTTATCTTCTTAAAAAGATTATACCATAGGGATTCTTCTTAATCAAACACTTGTTCGCTATGAGGATATTTATTTTAAAAGAAAGTTTCTATAAATGTATGCTCCAACTAGTTATTTCCCTTCACATTTGGTATTATAGGTATTGGAAATATAGTTAAGGAGCGAAGTGATGCATCCAGATAAGTTACTAGAACGCATTAATGAATTAGCGAAGAAAAAAAAGAGTGAAGGTTTGACAGCGGAAGAAACAAACGAGCAAAAAGAATTACGCGAAGCCTATATAAAGTTATTCCGCGATCAAATGGAGGAACAGCTTGCCACTATAAAAGTTGTGAATGAAGAAGGTAAAGATGTTACCCCGGCTAAATTAAAACAATTAAAAAAAGCTAAAAAGCTAAAAAGAAAGAAATAAATCTAAAAAATGGAAGGATTGACAGAATGTTTGACACAACCGATCAACTTGCTGTAAATACCATACGTACCTTAAGTATAGATCAAGTGGAAGCTGCAAATTCAGGACACCCAGGACTGCCAATGGGGGCAGCGCCAATGGCTTATAGTCTATGGGCAAAACATTTAAATGTGAACCCGAAAAATCCTCTCTGGTTCAACCGCGACCGTTTTATTTTATCGGCTGGACACGGTTCAGCGATGCTCTACAGTTTACTTCATCTGTCGGGTTATAACGTTTCAATAGAGGATTTAAAGAATTTTCGTCAGCTTGGTAGAGATATGCCAGGACACCCGGAAGTACATGAAGTGGATGGAGTAGAAGCCACTACAGGACCACTCGGGCAAGGTATTGCAAATGGTGTGGGAATGGCGATGGCGGAAGCACATCTAGCCGCTACTTATAATAAAGAAGAGTATCCGGTTGTTGATCACTATACGTATGTTTTATGTAGTGACGGTGATTTACAAGAAGGCATCTCGCATGAAGCCGCCAGTTTAGCCGGCCATTTAAAACTCGGTAAATTGATTATGCTTTATGACTCAAATGATATTCAATTAGATGGTCCTACAGATAAAGCGTTCAGTGAAAACATTGAAAAACGTTTTGAAGCTTACGGCTGGGACTACTCACGAGTAGAAGACGGCAACAATATTCAAGATATTCATGAAGCGATTGAACAAGCAAAAACGGTCTCTGACAAACCGACTCTGATTGAAGTGCGGACTGAAATTGGGTACGGGGCAGAAAATGCCGGAACCGCAGAAGTTCATGGAGCGCCTTTAGGACCGGACGGTACGACGTTTGCCAAAGCCAGCTATGAATGGGAAGCCGAAGATTTTACGGTTCCAAAAGACGTTTATACACGTTTTGAAGAAAACATTGTAGAAAAAGGGCAGACAGCTGAAAAAGAATGGAATCAGTTAGTTGACGACTATAAACAGGCGCACCCGGATTTAGGCGCTCAATTCGAAAGTGCAGTTAAGGGCGAACTTCCAAAAAACTGGGCAGACAACCTGCCTGTCTATGAAGAAGATGCAGACGGTGCGGCCACACGTTCAGTGAGTGGAGAAGTCATCAATGCGATTGCAGAAGTACTGCCAAACTTCTGGGGCGGATCCGCTGACCTTTCTGGCTCGAATAAAACAATGATTGCAGGCGCTGAAGATTTCTCACCAGAGAATTATGCCGGCAAAAATATTTGGTATGGTGTGCGTGAGCATGCGATGGCCTCTGCATTAAATGGTATTTTACTGCACGGCGGGACAAAATCTTTTGTCTCAACATTCTTTGTTTTCTCGGATTACTTGCGTCCAGCGGTTCGACTGGCTGCACTGTCAAGAATCCCGGCTATTTATGTGCTTACACATGATTCAGTGGCGGTTGGAGAAGATGGACCGACTCATGAGCCGGTTGAGCATCTATCCAGCTACCGCGGTATGCCAAATACGACCATGATGCGTCCAGCTGATGCAAACGAGGTGGCGGCTGCTTGGAAAGTTGCTTTAACATCCAAAGACCGTCCAACGCTACTGGCGCTGACACGTCAAGATGTGCCTATTTTACCAAACACAGACAAGTTAGCTTTTGAAAATGTTGAAAAAGGCGCATACGTTCTGTCTCCTGCTAAAGAGGAGGCTGAAGGTTTACTCTTAGCAACTGGATCAGAAGTTCAATTAGCGGTTAAAGCCCAAGAAGAATTACTTGAACAAGGCCATGATGTGGCGGTTGTTTCTATGCCGAGTTTAGAATTATTTGAACTGCAGTCGGAGGAGTATAAAGAATCCGTTTTGCCAAAAGCAATCAAACAACGCGTAGCGATTGAAATGGGCGCAAGCTTTGGCTGGCATCGTTATGTCGGGCCAGAAGGACGCATACTAGGCATCGACCGCTTTGGTGAAAGTGGTAAGGGAGAAGAAGTGGTTGAGTATCTAGGTTTTACCGTAGACAATGTGGTCAATGAATATCTTTCATTGCTTAACTAATCGATTTTATTCAAAAATTTTGTAGAGAAGAAGCGGCTGATTTCACTCAGTCGCTTCTTATTCTTTAGGACAAAAAGAAATAGATTATTTTTATTTCTCATCTTTTTTGGTAGAATAGTAAGAGTATTAGGTTTTATATCATTTAAAGAGAAGAAAGAACAGTAGAGATAGGAGTGAAAGTGATGAATACAGGATTAGCCATCTTTTTAATTATTCTTGCATTTGTTGGAGGAGCAATCGCTGGCTTCTTTTTGGCCCGCCGCTACATGATGAAATATTTCCAAGAGAATCCGCCAATTGATGAGAATATGATTCGATCCATGATGCTTTCGATGGGACAAAAGCCTTCAGAACGTAAAATTAATCAAATGGTCAACCAAATGAAGACACAATCTAAAAAGAAACAAAAGTAAGGAACACGTAAACGAACAGTAGCTAAATTTGCTGTTCGTTTCTTTTCAATTCTACGCTAAACAGATATTTAGTCGGTTCATAAAGAAGGTGCAGAGATGGAAATATTTAGAAAGTTAAGTTGGTTTTTTAAAGACAAATGGAGATCATATGCGGTTGCCATTCTAGCATTGATGGCTGTAGCAGTTTTACAGCTGGTTCCTCCGCGGATTATTGGAGTGGTTATTGATGAAATTGCTATGGATCTTTTAACAAGTGACTCTTTAATTCGCTGGCTTGTTATTTTACTTGTTGTGGCTGTTTTGCAATATATTTTGCGTTATGTATGGCGTGTGAATATCTGGGGAAATGCGGCGAGGCTCGAACGAATCGTGCGTAATCAGTTATATCGCCATTTTACCCAAATGGATAGTGAATTTTACCAAAAATATCGTACGGGTGATTTGATGGCTCATGCGACCAATGACTTACGCGCTTTACGTATGGTAGCAGGTGCCGGTATTCTTACGATGGCTGATTCACTCAGTGTAACGCTTGTCACGGTAACCACCATGTTTTTTGTGGTGGATTGGCGCTTGACCATTCTGGCGATTATTCCTCTACCTTTTTTAGCACTCGCTTCTCGTTATTTAGGTCGAATGCTTCATCATCGATTCCGCGATGCACAAGCCGCTTTTTCGAATATGAATAATAAAGTGCAAGAAAGTTTACAAGGAATAAAAGTCATTAAAACATTTGGACAAGAAAAAGAAGATATTGAAGAATTTAAAGAACAAACGGCTCAAATTTTAGATAAAAATCAAGAAGTCTATAAGGTTGATTCACTCTTTGATCCGACGCTGCAACTCATTATCGGCATCTCCTATGTCATTTCGATTATCGTTGGTGGTTTTTTAATCCTTGATGTCGAAATTACAGTGGGTGATTTCGTGACGTTTATCAGCTACATTGGTATGCTCGTCTGGCCGATGTTTGCGATTGGGCGTTTGTTCAATATTATTGAACGGGGCTCTGCAAGTTACGAGCGGATTGAAATTTTAATGAATGAAAAATCATCCATTGAAGAAAAACAAGGGGCGACAGATACACCAGCTGTGGGCGATTTAGTATTTAATATCGAGTCCTTTACCTATCCAGATGATAAACAACCAGCGCTCGAAAACATTTACTTTAAATTGGAAAAAGGGAAGACGTTAGGAATTGTTGGAAAAACAGGAGCCGGGAAATCCACGCTGCTTAAATTACTTTTAAGAGATTACGACCATTACGATGGAACGATTTCATTTGGTGGACGAGATATCCGCGATTATACATTTGATGCTTTGCTGCAAAGTATTGGTTATGTACCGCAAGATAACTTTTTGTTCTCAACATCCATTCGTGACAATATTCGCTTTAGTGATCCCACCCTTCCACAAGAAGAAGTGGAACAAGCGGCTAAGATTGCAGACATTCACTACGATATTTTAGAAATGCCGCAAGGTTATGATACCCAAACGGGTGAGCGCGGAGTTTCTCTTTCTGGAGGGCAGAAGCAACGGGTTTCTATTGCTCGAGCATTAATTAAAAATCCTGAGCTAATGATTCTTGATGATTCTTTGTCAGCGGTTGATGCGAAAACAGAAGAAGATATTTTAAGAGGTTTGAAAGAACTGCGAGCGGATCAAACGACGATTATCGTAGCTCATCGTATCAGCTCACTGATGCATGCGGATGAGATTTTGGTGCTTGAAGACGGAAAGATTGCCGAACGGGGTTCGCACTCTGAATTACTTACCCAGGATGGCTGGTACAAGGATATGTATAATAAACAGCAATTAGAAGAACAACCATTGTTAGAAGAGGAGGGCTAAGATGGCAGTCGATCTAGAAACAGAAGAAAAATCGCGGTCCATACCGATGAAAGAACAATTGCATATTTTGAAACGAATTATCAAATTTACGCGGCCCTATATGAAGCAGTTTACTGTAGCTATTCTCCTTGTCGTTACGTTAGCGATTTTAAATGCGATTCAGCCGCGAGTCATTCAAATCTTTATTGATGAGCATTTAGCTGTAGGCACTGCCACAAGGCAAACAGCCGTTATCTTTGGAGGCATCTACTTTAGTGTAACGATACTTAGAGCGGTAACGACTTTTTTTGAACTCTACTTATTTAATATGGCTTCAGAAAAAACAGTTTTAAATGTGCGAAACCAACTCTTTGAGAAAGTGCATAGTTTAGGCATGAAGTTTTTTGACAATACTTCAACGGGTTGGGTCGTTACTCGAGTCACGAATGATACAGAAGCGTTAAAAGATTTTTGGAACGTTTTATTGAATATTATTCAAAGTTCACTTAGTGTGTTGACGACTTTTGCAGCCATGTTGATTTTGGACTGGCAAATTTCTCTTTGGATTCTTATTTTTGTGCCTTTGTTATTAGCGGTGACTCGCTTTTATCAAGTCTACAGTTCACGGACGTATTCGGATATGAAAAATAAAAACAGTATGTTGAACACGCAATTAGCTGAATCCATTAATGGCATGTCCATTATTCAACAATTCCGCCAAGAACAGCGGATGATTGATGAATTTGAAGAAACGAATGATTCTTATTTCCAGTCCCGTTTTTCGATGACGAAGTTGAATGCCACTTTGCTGAGTCCAGTAGTCAATTTATTTTACACGCTGGCGATTATCGTTATTTTAGGCCTGTTTGGCTACGATGCCCTGCAAGGTCCGGTCGAAGTGGGGGTCATCTATGCATTTACTTCTTATGTTAATTTGCTCTTCCAGCCCTTAACCCGTTTAATGGACAACTTGAGTTTATTCCAAGATGGGGTCATTTCAAGTGGCCGAATTTTAAAGGTGATGGATGATGAAACCTATACACCTACGCAGAATGAAAAGCCGAAGTTGAAGATTGACGAGGCGAAAATAGAATTTAAAAACGTTACTTTTTCATATGACGGGGAGACCGATGTCTTAAAAAACATTTCATTTACGGTAAATCCGGGCGAAACTGTAGCTTTAGTCGGGCATACGGGCAGCGGAAAATCTTCCATTATCAATGTGTTGATGCGATTCTATGAATACCAAGAAGGGGAAGTCTTAATTGATGGACGTTCTCTTCGTGACTATCCAATGCATGAGTTGCGCGAAGAAATAGGGTTAGTCCTGCAAGATTCCTTTATGTTCTATGGAACAATCAAAGACAATATCCGCTTGCTTGACGAGTCAATTTCAGATCGAGAAATCGTAGAAGCTGCTGAATTTGTTCAAGCCAATCGGTTTATTGAAAAATTACCCGATAAATACAATCACAAAGTGGTTGAACGGGGAGCGGGCTTCTCAAGTGGGGAAAAACAACTCTTGTCCTTTGCAAGTACGATTGTAAAAGATCCCAAAATTTTAATTTTAGATGAAGCGACGGCGAATATTGATACAGAAACAGAAATTTTGATTCAAGAAGGCTTAAATCGAATGCGCGAAGGGCGAACAACTGTTGCTATTGCGCACCGCTTGTCCACCATTCGTGACGCGGACCAGATTTTAGTATTGGAAGCGGGGGAGATTGTTGAGCGCGGTACCCATGATGAGTTGATTCAATTGGGCGGACGTTACAGTGAGATGTATGAATTGCAAAACTTAGGTATGCAAGATTAAGCGTCTTTAACTAGCTGCTTAAACAAAAAAGTCTATGGGAATTCCAGAACATAACTGGATTTCTCATAGACTTTTTAATTATTGTTCTAACTGTTCTTGGATGGAATCAAAGCTGTCTTGTATTTTTTCAGAGTAGTAAGCATTGATATCTTCCACACCTTCGATTTTTCGTTTCACTTCAAAGGGCTTTCCAAACGCCACAGCAGTATTTTTACGTAAGAAAACATCTTTAATCGTTAAAGGACCATAATAGACGGCCGGGACAATCTGACTTTTTCCTAAACGGGCAATGGTCACTGCACCGCCTTTTAACTCTGTTGAGTGACGGCTGCCGGTTGGGAAGATCACAACATTCAGCTCATTATTTTTTAAATGATTCACCGGTTTTTTAATGGCACTGACACCAGGATTTTTTCGATCGACTGGAAAAGCATTCAGTTTTTTGATGATCCAGCTTAATACCGGCACTTCAAAAAGTTCTTTCTTTGCCATAAAAGAAAAACGATGAGGGTAGGCCTGAATGGCTATAAACACGGGATCCAAAAGCGATTTATGGGGCGCAACCAAAACATATTTCTCGTCTGTGGGTAAATTTTCTTTTCCATACACTTTTGTTCTTCCATTAATGATAAACAATAAAATCTTAAAGAATCTCATGACAAAACCATAAAACAACTCTCTCACCTCTAACATAATCTAAAAATAGTATGCGTGACTTTTAAAGAAAGTGCAAGTTTTATTTGAATTCTCCTTGGCTTTTCGTTATAATACTAAACGGTGCAAAAGCGCCGAATTTTCACTTAGATGGATTGTTCAACTGTTGCTCCTATGCCAGGAGTTGTTTGGGCGCGAGAAGTCTAGGGAAGAAATAAAACACAAATGGAGGAATTTTACATGGCAGTCGTAACAATGAAACAATTATTAGAATCTGGTGTTCATTTCGGTCACCAAACA
>JBHWQC010000051.1:0-4015 GCA_043425375.1 Atopostipes sp. | reverse complement strand
ACAATATCTTTGATATAATATAAACATAATATTTATATATAAGGAGACTATTAATGAGCGTATATGAAGAACTAGTAAGTGGTAAAACAAGTCTATCTATTATCGGTCTAGGGTACGTAGGTATGCCAATTGGAATTGCTTTTGCTAAAAAAGTTAATACAATTGGATATGATAATAACCCTGAGAAGGTTAAACTTTATCATAAAGGAATTGATCCTACTAAAGAAGTTGGGGACGAAGCAATTAAGTCAACGAAACTTCAATTCACTAATAATCCTGAAGATTTAAAGACAGCGAAAATTCACATCGTCGCTGTGCCAACTCCAATTAATCAGGATAAGACACCTAACTTATCCCCAGTTACAAGTGCGACTAGAACACTTGGTAAAAATCTTGTTAAAGGTTCGATAGTAGTATATGAATCTACTGTTTACCCTGGTGTAACAGAGGATGTTTGTATACCAATTCTAGAAGAAGAATCTGGATTAATGCATGGTGTTGATTTTCAAGTAGGCTACTCACCAGAACGTATTAATCCAGGTGACAAAGTACATACATTAGAGAATATCGTTAAAATCGTATCTGCAACAAGCGAAGAAGCTTTAGATGAACTTGCTAAAGTGTATGAGTTAGTAATTAAAGCCGGAATTCATAAAGCACCAAGTATTAAGGTTGCTGAGGCTGCTAAAGTAGTTGAAAATAGCCAACGTGATATTAATATTGCTTTCATGAATGAATTAGCATTAGCATTTGATCGCATGGGAATTGATTCCAAAGATGTCATAGATGCAATGAATACTAAGTGGAATGCACTTGGATTCACACCTGGGTTAGTTGGAGGACATTGTATTGGCGTTGATCCATATTACTTTGTATACCAAGCTGAGAACTTAGGCTATCACAGTCAAATCATTCTAAATGGGCGTCAAATTAATGATGGTATGGGCGAATTCATTGCTGACAAAGTTCTGAAGAAACTTGTTGTTGCAGGTAAAAATCCAATTGAATCTAAATTGGTTATTCTAGGACTAACGTTTAAAGAACACACACCTGATACACGTAACTCAAAAGTAGAAGATATTGTTACTCGTCTAAGAGAGTATTCAATCGATCCAGTCATCGTTGATCCATGGGCTAGTTCTGAAGACGCGATGCGTGAATATAGCGTGGAACTTACTGATTTAGACGATGTGCAAGATGCAGACTGCGTTATCTTAGCAGTAGGTCATAACGAGTTTAAAGAATTATCACTAAAAGAAATTGATAGATTATACAAGCAAGACATTCCAAACGAAGAAAAGATTATGATTGATGTAAAAAGTATTTTAGATAAAAATTTATACATTGAAAACAATTATGCTTATTGGAGATTATAATGTCTTTAGTGGTTATAAATTAAGAAAAAATTGCCATTCTTTTCTTAATATGCTCCTTACAAAGGAGACATATAAATAATAAAACTCTGACTAATTTATAAGGGTTCTTGGTGTTGGTGAGAGAAATCTCACTGACACTTTTTTGTATTTACACAAAAAAAACAATGAATTCCTATATAATAAGGTTATGACACAGTACTAAAAGTAGAATTCTCTTGGCTTATACGAATTATATCGCACATTTATTAAAGATAAACTTGTGAGTTTTTCTCACGATTTAGTTATATCTGTTAATGCTATATTAGACTCAATAATAAATGCTAGATAAGTTTCGGCACTTTAATCAAGAAAAAACCAATTCAGTTATACTTTTACTGTATCAATTGAATTGGATGATGAAAGGTGAACGAAAAGAGATGCGTATTTATCACGAAATCCATCGATTGCATCGATTGGGAATCAATAAAAGTCAAATTGAACGAAAAGTTGGAGTAAATCGAGATACGGTGAGAAAATATCTAGAAAAAAACTTTGAGGAATTGTCCGAATGGACATATACGTTACAAAATCGAACCAAGAGATTGGACCCTTACGCAGAAATTTTTCTTGAGTGGCTGAAGGAGCACAACGATTTGTCAGGTGCTCAAATCGAGGATTGGCTGTTGGAAGAATATCCGGATCTTCAGGTAGGCTCAAGCACGGTACGCTCCTATATCAAACATTTGTGAGACCAACATGTGATACCTAAACAAAAAAATATCCGGCAATATGAAGCCATCCCTGAAGTAGGATGGGTTCGCAAATTCAAGTGGATTGGGGTCAAACCAAGCAAATAAAAAGAACCAAAGAAGAAATCAAGCTGTATTTTATCTCTTTTGTTTTATCGCATAGCCGCTATAAATATCTGGAATGGTTGAACCGTCCCTTTACAACACAAGATACGATTCGTTCGCATGAAATGCCTTTCGTGATTTTGGCGTAATGCCTGAAGAAATGACTTATGACCAAGACAATTTAATTGCAGTCAGTGAGAATGCCGGAGATCTTTTACTCACCCAAGACTTTAAAGCCTATCAACAAGCCCTAGCCTTTGATATTTACTTATGTCGTAGGTCCGATCCCGAAACAAAAGGGAAAATTGAACGGGTGTTGGTTATGTAAAATCTAACTTCGCAAAGAATCGGGTCTATGATGGACTTGATGACGGGAATGAAAAATCTCGTTCTTGGCTAGAACGCACTGGAAATCATAAAGTACACGGCACAACAAGAAAAGAGACCAGATTCAGTGTTCCTTCTGGAAAAAGCACACTTGAAACCATTCTCTTCAATGAAACACAAAGATATATCTTTCAGAAACAGTATAACAGCTACCGTCAATAAAGACATTACGATTCGCTTTAGAGGGAACCGCTATTCGGTACCGCTTGGTACCTATACAACCGTCGCTTCAAATCAAGTCTATCTTCATGAAAACGGCCAAGAATTGGTTATTTTACATAAGATTACAAGTGATAAAATTGCGCGGCACACCCTTTCTTTAGAAAAAGGTAAATTGATAAAGATTCGCAACCACGGTCGGGATTGGGAAAAACACTCCGTAAATATCGTACAGCTATGATTGACCTATTCGAACAAGAAGAATCCGCCATTCTCTTTGTCGATAAAATCATGGAAAAGTAAAAACGGTACGCACGGGATCAATTTATGATCTTAGAAAAGAGTATTCAAACCTATCCAAAAGAGCGAGAAGCAGCACTCGCCCATTGCATCATAAACGGAATATGGAGCGCTAATGATTTTAGATATGTCGCTGCTTATTTGAACCGGAACAGCCTAGGAGATATTGCGAAAGGTATCGAATCAAGTTCTTCGATTGTTTCATCAGGCATTCAAATATTTTCACGCTCAATCGGTGAGTATGTCAAAATTTTGGGCGGTGAAATAAATGAGTAACGGCTTGGAAGAATTACAGGAAGCCTTAAAGCAGCTTCGTTTATCCCGAGTATCACTTGAGCTTCCTGCACTAATGCGGGAAGCTGAGCAAAAGTCCTGAACTTATTATGAATTATTAAACCATCTATTGAAATACGAACCAACAAAGCGAGAAGAAAAAAACAAAGCACGTCGTTTAAAAGGGGCAAAGTTCCCTTACCAAAAGACGTTTGAGGACTACAATTTAAATGAGCAGACAAGCCTTGGTGAGCGGCAAATGCATCAGCTGAAGGAAATGAATTGGTTAGAGCAACAATACAATCTTATTCTCCTTGGGCCACCTGGTGTCGGCAAAACGCATTTAGCGGTAAGCTTTGGATTAGTAACGGTTGAGCAAGGCTATCAAGTTATGTTTCTCCCCATAGGAGAATTGACAACGATACTTAAAACGAGCGATTATACACGGAAATCACAAATTGCATTATACCGGATTAAAAAAACTGATTTAGTAATTATCTACGATTTGATGGACATGGCTATGGATCCAATGGAGGCGAACCAGTTCTTTCAGTTGGTTGACTACCTCTATTAACGTAGCTCAATCATTCTGACTTCGAATAAGAGCCCAGATCAAGAAAGCGCAACTACGATTCTGGATTGCCTTCTCTATCGGGTAAAGCTTATTCAGATGGACGATTAAAATTA
>JBHWQC010000050.1:0-9362 GCA_043425375.1 Atopostipes sp. | reverse complement strand
ACTGTGATGTTAAGGCAGGATATAGTTAAAAAGCTGTTTCGTTTTTTGTTTAACGAGGCAAGTGCTTACTTCTAAACTTTATAGAACGGATGCTGCTTAAACAAAAAAGAAGGGCATCCCCTTCTTTTTAAACTAATAGCTATATGAAAAAACCATTGTATTGTAAGCTCGCATATAATGTTGACTATTGTCATGGTTTGCGAACATGGTTGATACGGCCATCCCGTTGAAGCTGTCACGAATCATATTTTCATAGTGTCCCGGGCTGTTTGCATATTGGTCATAAAATATCTGTGCTAGTTCGGCTTCTAAAGCGCCAGATGTTTGACTTAACTCTTCGTACTTTTCATAGGTTAACCAGTTATAGGCAAGATTCTCCCCGGAAGCAAAAACGGAAGTGCCATTTAAATAATTAAAAGCGGTAAACCATGGGGAGCCATCCGGCCGAGAATGGTCAGCATTTAATGTTTGTATACTAATAGAGTCTAATGTGCGCGTATCTACTCCATGTTGTAAATCTTGCTCATAATATAAAGGTTGAACCCCTACACGAGCCCGCTCCTCATTTACTAAAGTTAAGACTTTTTGATTGAATAATGTCATGTCAAAAGCAATATCTACTCTGTCATCCGTTGGTTCTGCAACTGCTGGCTGGAGGATGGTATCCAACAAGGAAGGTTCTATCGTTCGAGGACCGCCTTGGATATAGATATTTTGGATAGTGGGTAAATTCCCCGTGATGTATTTTTCCACAAGGGGTTCCATCCGATTCGATCGAACAAGTAGTATAGGTGCATCCAGCTTCTGTGCCAATGGTGCAGAGACTAATGCATCAGAGAAACTCTCTCCACTTGCGATGACTAGATCACTGGGGGTTTGATACGAAGCCGAAGCGACTTCTGCACTGCCTATGTATCGATTGCGACCGGCAATTCGATCAGATGAAATGCCCAATTGATTCAATTGCTTTTCCACCTCTGCCGTTACTGTCAAGGGCCCGCCGATAATTGTGGCCTTTTTAACCTGTAAGTCTGTTAACAATTCAACGGATGAGGGGGCTAATTGATTCGCATTGGTTAAGATAACCGGGGCCTCAATTGTATTGGCATACGAGACTCCGTATAGCGCGTCTGCATAAACTTCTCCGCTTGCAATCACCACATGGTTTTTCTGACTGAAGTTTTCTCTTACCGCACTGACATTGGCATCATAGCGGCTTCTGCCAGCTACACGAGTAACTTTAGCATTTGTGGCACTTTCTAATTGATCAATCACCGATTGCTTGACTGATAATTCCCCGCCTAAAATAAATATTTCGTCTAAAGGCATGGATTGGATAAGCTGAATCGTCCCTTCACTGACATGCCCTTGGTGCGTATACAGCACCGGATATCTGCCTTGTGAAATGTTTGTTGCACTGATAGCGTCCGGGAATTTCTCGCGATTAACGAGAATGACTTTCTTGCTGTCCTTAAAATGCGCTTTCGCTACATTTTCGGCTACATTATCCCGACTGTATCCTTCATAACGCTGAATATTCAGCGTGGGGTTACTATTGGCGTGCACTTCTGGAGTCACTGACAACACCATTGTTAGGATCAAAACCAGTAACGCAGCAATCGGCTTCCCTCTTTCCCACACTTTTGTTTCCTTTTCCATTACATCCCTCCATTAATTTTAAACTGCAGTTATTATAGTCGTTAAGTGCTGGTAACTCAATGGTCATTTCATAAAAAAACGTACTTAGACACTACAGCTCCCGTTGTCTAAATACGTTTAACATTTAATAAAGTGTAATCTTTGATTCGACCAATGCTTGTTCTCCACTTGCTTCAACAACAATTACTTTTGTTTCCTCTGGTTCTGCATAATAAAAGGGGAAATACACGTCTTCTGTAATCGAAATGGGCTGCTTCGTTGTAAACTCTCCAATTTTTTCGCTGTCGCGAATGAGTTCAACAATATTTTGATTTTCTTGATTATATGTTTCTACAGAAATACTTGGGTCCAAATGAAAAAGCAATTCATAGTCTTGTGCTTGACCAGTTTCACTTTTCATAAAATCTGTAAGAGTAAACTCTGTCAACGCATCGTTAAAGTGAATCTCTCGATTGAAATACGTACCCACGATTCGATGGGTTTCTCCACTCATGACATTTGGATCTTGTGAATTGAGCAAAAAGACATCTTTCGTGTCCGCCTCATTTTCGCCATCAACAATTAATGTATTATGCGCGTGGAAGGTTTTCGCGTAATCCGTATAAGGGATATCGGCTTCATATCCATAGGAGCCGACTTCCGTAAAAATGTTGCCCTCTTTGTAAAGCCAGAAAGACAAATCATCATTGTGATGATGATAATCTTGTAAATAACCCGCACGGAACAGTAGATAAGTGTCATTTTCTTTTATAATGTCATAACCAGATTCGTAGAATGTGGCTCGGCCCTTAGACTGTGAGTTTTCAATAATTTCAGGAGAGTAATATCTTCCCAGGTCAATTTCCATATTCTTGCTGTCTCCAATATTTGGAATCACGCCACTTGGTAGAACCACCATATTCGCATAATCAGCGGACTTGATATAAATAGCTTCTAATGTTTCATAGGAAGGCAACTGGTCTTCAGTGTATCGATCTAAAATCCCCTTAAGGGACTCGACCATATGGAAATGGTATTCAGGCGAGTTTTCTAAGTGCACACCGTCTTGGTCAAAATGACTGACAAAATAGTCTGCCAGTCGTCGAGAACCAATGGCAATCATGTCCGCATCATTAAATTCGATCGCATATTGTAACATCGCGTTATCCTGATACATCCCATGATTATTTGAACCCGAGTAAAAATCCGTATACGCAATCAGCTCTGCAATATACTGCATTTCTTCAGCTAACATCTCTTTATTTTCTTGAGAGAGGATATCATAAGCATCTTTGTAAAAATAATAAAAATTATTGAGTCTGCCTGAAGTCGTCTCATCGTGCCAAGTCATATGATCAGGATTAAACTCTGCTTGTTCAACGAAATCCGTTATATATTGCATGCCTGTTTCAATATATTTCTCATCACCTGTTAATCTGTAGCCTGTTCTTAAGTCTTGTAAGAATTCAAAATTGTAGACTCTTCGTTGAATACTCCTATTTTCATTCTCTACGGAAAAAATATCCCCCGTATACTCAAACACATAGGGCTCATCGTTTTCTGAAATTGCGGCAACATAAATACCAT
Organism: Atopostipes sp.; assembly: GCA_043425375.1. Lineage (GTDB taxonomy): Bacteria > Bacillota > Bacilli > Lactobacillales > Carnobacteriaceae_A > Atopostipes. The sequence goes on along the minus strand of JBHWQC010000050.1, from coordinate 6,137 downwards.
TGACCAAATCATCTGCTGCTTCCACTGCCTGTATTTCATTTTCTGATAACTCTTCTGATAAACCTCTTGTTACCTCACTATTTTTTATTAAATCTCGGTTAAAAAATCCTATTGAAAAAATTAAAAGGGTTACAATTGAAACAATAATCCCTTTCTTCTTCTTGCTCATCAATGATTTCTCCTCGTATCATCTAGTCTTCAGCGTTTAACGAATAAAATCCTCTGGTCGTTTCTCGATTAAGTCAAATTCATACGCAATCGCGTCTAAGATACGTTTTGAAGCTGTTCCGTCTCCGTAAGGATTGCTGGCTTTTGACATACTTGCATAACTGTCTAAATTGTCGAGTAATTCCGTCATATTTGCTAAGATAGCCTCTGTCTCCGTGCCTACTAAACGGAGCGTATTTGCTTCGACACCTTCAGGTCGTTCCGTCGTATCTCGTAAAACAAGCACGGGCACACCTAAGGAAGGAGCTTCCTCTTGCACACCTCCAGAATCACTCATTATCATATAACTTCTTGCCGCAATATTATGAAAGTCAGTGACTTCTAAAGGATCGATTAAATGGATTCTTTCATGATTTCCTAAATACTTTTGGGCTGTTTCCTGCACTAAAGGATTCAAATGCACCGGGTAGACAATTTCAACATCTGGATGTGAGTCAACCACGGTTCGCATCGCTTGAAAAACACGTTCCATCGGTTTCCCAAGGTTTTCACGACGATGCATCGTCACCAAAATTAAACGATTCTCTTCTTGTAGGCTGTTTAACACTTTATGTTCGTAATCATTTTGGACAGTTTGAGTTAAGGCATCAATCGCCGTATTTCCTGTAATATAGATTTTTTCTTCCGGGAAGTTTTCGATTAGTAGATTTTCTCGGCTAGTCAGAGTCGGTGCGAAATAAATATCCGCTAGTACATCAGTTAATTGCCGATTCATTTCTTCTGGGTACGGAGAATATTTATCGTACGTCCGTAAACCGGCTTCGACATGTCCGATTTTAATTTTCTGGTAGAAAGCTGCCACACTGGCGGCAAAGGTCGTAGTTGTATCCCCGTGTACCAATACAATATCGGGTTTTGCTTCCTTCATAACATCTTCTAGGCCTACAATGACATTTGATGTAATTTGAGATAAGGATTGATTGGTTTCCATGATGTCTAAATCATAATCTGGTGCAATATTAAAAATAGCCAATACTTGATCCAACATTTCTCTATGTTGGGCGGTTATTGTGACGATAGATTCAAATCGATCACTTTGCCTTTCTAATTCAAGCACTAAGGGTGCCATTTTAATGGCTTCTGGTCGTGTACCAAAGATAGTCATTACTTTTATTTTATTCATTCTTTGCTCCTTCTTCCTTTACGCATCAAAAAGAACATGTCCGCCCCTGTATAAATAGTAGACACATTCTTTTGATATTTTTAGAGAGTATAGACTTTTGTTTTCCGTAAGGCTTGTTGAGTATCTAAAATGATTTTATTGGCAAGTTTTGCTTCTTGTTCTTGAATATGGCCGTGACCTACCATCACCACAACAAAATCGACTTCATCAAGGAATTCATCAAAATCAAAATATTGCTTTTCAGTGATTTGATTGTGGACATGCGGATCATACACTTTAAGCTCTGGTGCGAGATGTTTTCTCATCGTCTCAAGTAATTGCAAAGTTGGACTTTCTCTTGTATCATCCACATTCGCTTTATAACTTAAACCATATAAGCCTACTCTTGAAAGATCCTTCAACCCTTTTTCTTCCATAATATCATGCACACGTTCCAGTACATGCTCCGGCATTGAATCATTGATATGTCGAGCGGTTAAAATAAGGTTGGTTAACCCTGGATAGTCTCCCACTAAAAACCATGGATCCACTGAAATACAGTGGCCGCCCACACCAGGGCCCGGGTTTAAAATATTGACACGCGGATGTTTATTGGCAATGCGAATAATCTCATACACATCTAAATCATCCGAACGAGCAATTTTTGCTAATTCATTCGCAAAAGCGATATTGACATCTCGATACGTGTTTTCAACCACTTTTGACATCTCAGCTGAACGAATATCTGTAATCACAATTTCCGCTTCACAAAATGTTTCGTAAACTTTTTTTACTCTTTCAGCTGCTTCTTGCTCATCCGCACCAATTGTGCGTGAATTATGTCTTAATTCATAGACCATATTTCCAGGTAAAATTCTTTCTGGCGCATGTACGAGATGCACATCTGCTCCTAATTCGAAACCACGATTCTCAATGACCGGTTTCACAAATGTATCAATTGTACCCGGTGACACTGTAGATTCTACCACAATTACGGCACCCTCTTTACACACCTCTAAGACGGAATTTACCGCCGCTTCTACATAAGAAGGGTCGATTTTTTTACTTGAACGCACATAAGGTGTTGGGACAGTAATGATATACATATCTGTTTTTTGATAATCCGTTGAAAATTGAATGTTGTTCTCAACCGCTTCTTTGTATAATTCTTGAATGCCTTTTTCTTCAAATGGAATTTCGCCATTTCTTAACATCTCTACAGTTTCTGCCTTAACATCCGTTCCGACAACTTCATTTCCACTGGCTGCTAGCATTAAAGCAGTGGGTAAGCCAATGTAGCCTAGTCCTATTACATTAATCACTTAATAACCTCTTTCTTGATTTCTTTTTATTGCACATCTTTTACGCTATAAGTTTTCATATAAATGAATGATTCTTTTCTCCATCTCTTCCCAAGAATATCTAGCATATGCCTCATAAGCATTTTCACTTTTTTCATACAGTTCTTTTCTATTTTTTGTTAAATAATCGAGTAAATTAGAAAAAGCTTCTTTGGTAAAATCAATGGTATACCCCATATCTTCTGCCCGCACAATTTTATCCATTCCCGTATTATTAGCAACAATAATAGGTTTTCCTAATAACATGGCCTCATAGACTTTATTGGCAGCAGAATATGTATGATTGGGGTGATTGGGATCATACATTGCAAACATAATATCAGTATCTTTGTATAATTCCAATGCTTGCTCATAAGAAACTTTGCCGAGAAAGTCAATATTCCTGATTTTTTCTATTTCCGAAACAGCTTCACGTGCATCTCCAATTGATCCCGCTAATGTCAGGTGATAATTTGGGTTGTCTTTTACGGTAGAGATCGCTTGATCAATAAACCGTTTCTTTTCCAACCCTCCCACATAGGTCACCTTCAAGATCTCTTTCTTATTTTGTAGCTCAGTCGCAAAAGCTTCTTGTTTTCGTGGAGGAGTATTATGTACTACTACTAGATTCTTTGGATGGCTACCTTCAATTTGCTCTTTGCGATCATCGGAACAGATAATGGTTGCATCCGCTTGGTTAATGATTTGATACTCACTTTGTCTTAAACGTTTTTTTAAAAAAGTCGGGATATTTAATCGACTGTCTGCATAAAAATCAGCGATATGATAGACAAGTTTCTTCTTGTATTTCTTTTTTATCTGCATAGCTATCGCACCGGTGTCATAATCTACCGCATGAATGGCATCATATTTCTCTTGATTCTCTTTTAGCCATTTGGATAAAATGCTTCGATACTTCATTAATGGAAGGATATTTTTCACACCGCCGCCTATCATAGCGGGCAGTTGAATTTCATAATTAAGCACACTTTTTCCATCAATGGTCATTGTTTTTTCAACAACACTTGCTTCACCAGTGGCATCTCGGTTACGAGTCACAAAGAAAAATTCATGGCTCGTTTTGCTTAATGCCGTGCCTATTCGGATTAATTGAGCATTCATAGGCCCTTCTGAATTTCTAACAATACAAATTCGCATACTTTATCCTTCTATTCTTTTCGATGTATTTTAATCAATCATTTTATTAAGTAATCTAAATTTTAACATAAAGGGTGAAGTAGCTCACATTTTATATGAAAGTTTCTTAGAAAGTGAAAAACGCACCTAAACATTTCTTGATTTGTTTAGATACGTTAACTTATTTGTTGACTTTTTTTATTTTATTCAGATTTTACTCTTTCACTCTTTGGTTAACCTTTTTGGGTAGACTCATTAGAAAACTCATCATCGCAAAGACAGTGATTGCAAATATCCGATAAGTAAAATAAGAATGGCTTTGATTATGATTTTGTAACACAGCCACCCATAAGAATGGCAATAAAGCTACACCGATTAATGGAAGATGTTCCATTAATCTTTTAGAGAATGTTCTTCTTTCTTTCACCATCAAAACAGCCCAAACGAACAACCAAATAACTAATATTACGATAAACTCCTTAGGAAAAGCCACTTCCAGTAGTCTTTCCATGATCTCACTTAATGGAGCAATTGTTTCCGGATCTCCTTGCGTCCGGACACCCACTTGATTAAACGCATTAATAATGACATCCTGTTCGAGAACAAGATCGCCAATCACCCATTTAGCAAACCAAGTCATTCCATAACCCGCCAACCAGGATACCCCATTGAACAGACTCACTAGATAATTCGTTTTTATTCCTAGGTTTTGCTTAGTATTTGCTAATACAAACCATACTATGAAGGGGAAACCAAAAGTTAATAAGGGAGCAGTAAGTAAATCAAAATAATTTGTCAGGGATCCAATGAAAAAGAAACTAATAATCACTAATTTGTTATTCAAATGATCTTTTTCGTAGAGCTGGATGAAGTAAATAATGGAGACAACGAATATGACGTAAACGGGCGAATACTGTAAAGACAACGGAAAAATCCAAAAGTGTATCATGCCCATGGTTAGTAGAAAAGACAGTGAGAACCTCCAACCTAAAACATTTTTAAGTTTAACCACAACTATGCTCATTAACCCGAAGATAAGAAAGATATTAAAATAACGAATACTTGTGTAGTCTACGAATACTAGTAATGGGCGTAATATACCGATTATTCCAAACCAGTACCTCACATAGCCATTATTAGACAAAGCTGCTTTCAAAGGGTGTAACTCGGCATCATTTGTCATTTTTTGAAACATATAATTATCGGTAAATGTATCCAACATGGTTCCATCATAATTTGTCATGACCGCCCATCTCGTCGTCTCACTATGAATCGTATGAACAGATTGTTGCCAGTGTTCTTGAATCAAATCTCCCGGTATCATATAAGAAAACGTTAGAAAAGCTAAATACAAAAAAATCAGAATAAAAAATATAATCAATAGATTGATAATAATAGGCTGTTTTTTAAACCAATGATTAATTTTTTTCATGTAGTAACTCTCCCAACGTCACAGCTTTTGTATATTCAATCTCAAATTGTTCTTTATTTTGTTGGACAATGACATCTAGTATAATCCCACTAATAAACAGAACGATAGCTGCTAAAGTCATCAAACCTGAAACAATTAGAGTAGGAAAACGGGCAACTAAACCAGTATTTAAATAGTCTTGCCAGACTGGTAAGAATAGAATGAATGAAAGGACTAAGAAAATAAGAGAAGTGAGTGATAAAAATTGAAAGGGTTTGTAATTTTTAAATAACTTCCCAATAGTCGATAAGACTTTTACTCCATCTGAAACTGTATTTAATTTTGACTCGCTTCCCTCAGGTCGATCTCGGTAATCAACGATGACATTTTTAATCGCTAGATTTTTGTCTAGTGCATGAATCGTCATCTCTGTTTCAATCTCAAAGCCCTGAGAAAGAATAGGAAAAGTCTTCACAAAAGCGTAGCTAAAGGCTCTATAACCCGTCATAATATCATTCACGTTGCTATTAAAGAGTTGATTAATTAAGCCACGTACAACTCGATTACCTGTATTATGAAATGGTCGATCATTTTCTTTAAAATATGTGGAGCTTAATCGATCACCTATCACCATTTCTGCTTTCTTATTCAATATTTGCTCAACCATTTCTCTTGCATGTTTGGCAGGGTACGTATCATCTCCATCAATCATAAGATAGCATTCTGCTTGAATGTCTCGAAACATAGAGCGAATGACGTTGCCTTTTCCTTGTTGATATTCGTACCGTACTATCGCGCCTGCTTCTCTTGCGATTTTATCTGTATTATCTGTCGAGTTATTATCATAAACATAAATCGTGGCCTCTGGGAGTGCAGTTTTAAAATCTTTAACTACTTTTTCGATTGTCTTACTCTCATT
>JBHWQC010000049.1:0-47543 GCA_043425375.1 Atopostipes sp. | reverse complement strand
AGACATTAAAGAAGAAGTGATCCGGGCTGTCATTCCCACCCAATGGCTGGATGACGAGACAAAATTTTATATTAATCCAACCGGCCGTTTTGTTATCGGTGGACCGCAAGGAGATGTGGGGCTGACCGGTCGTAAAATTATCGTAGATACATACGGAGGATCGGCTCGCCATGGCGGGGGTGCATTTTCTGGAAAAGATGCGACGAAAGTGGATCGATCGGCTAGCTATGCAGCACGCTACATTGCCAAAAATATTGTCGCTGCAGGATTAGCAGACAAGGCGGAAATTCAGTTGGCTTACGCCATTGGGGTGGCGCAGCCGGTCTCGATTGCTGTGGAGACCTTTGGCACTGGGAAAGCTTCAAATACTGCACTTATACAAGCAATCCGCAAACATTTTGATTTGCGACCAGCTGGGATTATTGACATGCTTGATTTAACCAAACCAGTTTTTAAAGAAACAGCGGCATATGGTCATTTTGGACGATCCGATGTGGAATTTACTTGGGAGAAAACAGACAAAGTGGCAGCTCTACAAGAAGAATTTAAGCAATAGGAAGAAGAAGGTCATTCAAAAAGGATGACCTTTCTTTTTTTGAATAAAAGTTTATGAAAAAGGCTATTTTTAAAAAGGGTGGAAGAGAGAGCATACGGCATCTAGTCAAAGGAATCCTTTATAATTCTAGTTTACACAAAGTTTATATGGTATAATTTTACCATATGTCAACCCGTCTCTCGTCATCTATTCAATAAGCAATGATTTAAACATAAATGAAGTAGTAGGTGTAAGGCATGAAGGAAATTGGAACAATATTAAAAAATGCACGAATTGAAAAAGGCTACACGTTAGACGATCTGCAACAGACAACAAAAATTCAAAAAAGATACTTGCAAGCAATCGAAGAAGGCAACACAGAGCTCTTGCCAGGGCACTTCTATGCACGAGCCTTTATTAAACAATATGCGGACATTGTAGGTTTAAACGGAGAACAGTTACTGAAAGAAAACCTCGACCAATCCGCCCAAGACGCCAGTGAAGAAGTTACTGAAAATGTCAACGTTCCTCGAGTCAGACGCAACGCTGCAAAACGTAGTAGTTTTTTAAACGATTTTAGCGAGTATTTGCCGCTGGTGCTTATTTTCTTATTGGTTGCAGCGATTTTTTTAGTGATTATTTTTGCTTGGCGGCAGGTGAATAATCCACCTGAAACGGGCAATCGCATGATCAATGAAGAAACGACTGAACAAGTTGAAGTGCCCGTTTCTGATGAAACGTCAGATATCGAGGAAGAAAACACGGAAAACGCAGAAGCAACCACAGATGAATCAATGGATCAAAGCGCTGAAATTGTAAGCAGTACAGGGACATCCACAACTTATGAAATTTCAGGTGCGCATCCAAACGAACAAACGCTTGAACTGGCAGCTGTGAATGGCGATTCCTGGGTGAGTATTACAATAGATGGGTCGACAGTCGATCAAGGCTTAATCTCTAGTGGGAGTACACTGGATACCACCTTTGACAGTGCGGTCAATCAAATCGATCTTGTCATCGGCAATGCGGCAGTTACTGAAGTTGTTTTAAATGGGACAACCTTGGAATATGCACCGGAAGCTGCAAATAATGTACGACAAGATTTGATTTTACAATTTACAGAGTAACTTGAATAAAGCGATTAGGAGGCAGACGAGTTGAATTTACCAAATAAATTAACTTTTTTACGATTACTTTTAATTCCGTTCTTTTTAGTATTAACCGCTTATCCTTTTGATTGGGGTACTGTTGAATGGTTAGGTTCGGAAATCAAAATTCATATTTTACTTGCCGCGATTTTGTTTATTGTTGCTAGTTTTACCGACTGGCTCGATGGGTATATTGCGCGCCGCGACAATTTAGTGACGAATTTTGGGAAGTTTGCAGATCCCCTAGCCGATAAATTATTGGTCGCTTCAGCGATGATTATGCTGGTTGAGCTTGGCCAAGCGCCCGGATGGGTGGTTGCAGTCATTATAGCACGAGAATTTGCGGTCACCGGTTTGCGTTTGCTGTTGGTCGAACAAGGTGGAACCGTCCTTGCGGCAGCCTGGCCTGGTAAAATAAAAACCGTCTCGCAAATGTTCTCCATCATTTTTCTTTTAATGAATGATTTTCCCTTCGGTTGGTTAGGTTTTTCGATTGGGACCATTTTATTATACGTCGCTTTATTCTTTACGATTTATTCAGGCTTTGATTATTTTTATAATGCCAGACATTTATTTAAAGGCACATTTAACAGTTAATAACAGGTAAAACAGATAGGCTGTGGGCATTCGCAGCTATCTGTTTTTGTTTTGATAGACTTTATTTTTAAAAAAAGTTAAACTTATTGAAAATAATTTCGCGGAAATCGAAAAAAAAAGCAAATATATATAATAGGGGCATAAATAAATGAAAGCAGAAATTATTACAAGTGGAACAGAATTGTTGCTTGGGGATGTTGTAGATACAAACACAGCTTATCTCGCAAGAGAACTTGCTGCAATAGGTGTAGGGGTCTACCACCACACAACCGTAGGAGACAATCCAGATCGTTTGCTGGAAGCCATTCAATTGGCAGAAACACGGGCGAATATCATTATCGTGTCAGGCGGACTTGGACCGACGCAAGATGATATTACAAAAGATATTTTAGGCAAGCACTTAGGTGTCGAGCTCGTACTCGACGTGGATTCTTTTGAAAAAGCAAAAATACGGTATGGAACAGAGGATATTTCTCGAGGAAATTATAGACAAGCACACATTTTAGAAGGATCTGAGCCTTTGACCAATGATGTCGGCATGGCCGCAGGAATCTTTTTAGAGAGAGGAGATTATACTTATGTGTTACTACCTGGGCCGCCAAATGAGTTTGAACATATGGTGAGTAATTATCTTTTGCCAAAATTAAGCCAAGCGGTCGAAGGGGAAAACATTTTACGTTCAAGAGCATTGAACTTTTATGGAATTCCTGAAGCTTCTGTCGCCGAGCGATTAAATGATATTATTCAAACGCAGACGAATCCGACCGTTGCACCTTACGCAAAAAATGGCATTATTGAAGTCCGATTGACGGCAAGTGCAGTAACGAGTGCTGCTTGTGAACAGTTACTGGACGAAAAAGAAAAAGAAGTGTTAGCTCTGATAGGTGAATACTTTTTTAGCTACGGAAAAACAAGATTGCAAGATGTTGTTTTTGAAGAACTGACCAAACAAGAGGAATCAATTGCCCTTTTTGAAGTGTTAACTGGTGGAGCGACAACGGACTATTGGTCGCGAGATTTAGAGCATGACGACGCCTTCAAAGGTGGCCAAGTCTTTACAGCACTTGAACATGCAAAAAGTGTGTATGGTTTAACAACTGAGGCGAATAAAGATGAAATCCTTACAAAAGCGAAACAAAATGAACACTATGCCAAAAAAATAAGAGAAATCTACCAAACAGACTATGGTGTGGCGGTGACCGGTTGGGGTCTTGAAAATTTACAAGAAAAAGAACCGAATCGTGTGGCTTGGATCAGTATTGCTATGCCAAACGGCGAATTGCTTACAAAAAAGGTGGACAATTCACGCAGTCAAAATCCTGCTCGTTGGCTCCTCAGCTTACGGGTAAGTGACGTTGTTCGACGCGTAGTATTAGGCTTGCCAGAGCTCCCTGAAAGATTTTAACGATATGGGAATGAATGTTCCCATAACCCTTGCTTTTTACAAGGAAAAGCAGTAAAATAATAGAGTAAGAATGAACACTGCTTCTATGAATGATTCAATGACAACAACAAAATCAGAAACGAAAAACGGAGGGTTTATATGGTTACAGATGATAGACAAAAAGCGCTAGACCGCGCGATGAAACAAATCACAAAAGATTTTGGTAAAGGGTCCATTATGCGTTTAGGCGATGAGCCAAACAAAAAAATTGACACCATCTCATCCGGTTCTCTCGCACTAGACGTCGCATTAGGTGCAGGCGGGTACCCAAGAGGTCGTGTGGTGGAAATTTACGGACCTGAAAGTTCCGGAAAAACAACTGTCTCTTTGCATGCCGTGGCAGCTGCGCAAAAAGCCGGCGGAACAGCCGCCTTTATTGATGCGGAACATGCGCTCGATCCCACCTATGCTCGCGCATTGGGTGTCGATACAGACAACTTGCTTTTATCTCAACCCGACACAGGGGAACAAGGCCTTGAAATTGCGGATGCTTTAATTTCAAGTGGCGCCATTGATATTATTGTTATCGACTCGGTAGCTGCTTTAGTGCCTCGTGCAGAGATCGATGGTGAAATGGGCGATACCCATGTGGCCCTGCAAGCACGCTTGATGTCTCAAGCTTTGCGTAAATTATCAGGTACAATCAGTAAAACAAACACGATTGCCATTTTCATCAACCAAATTCGTGAAAAAGTCGGCGTAATGTTTGGAAACCCAGAAGTGACACCAGGGGGACGCGCATTAAAATTCTACTCCTCTGTCCGACTAGAAGTGCGTCGAGCGGAATCCATTAAAGAAGGATCAGAAATGGTCGGAAACCGTACACGAATTAAAGTCGTGAAAAATAAAGTAGCCCCTCCATTTAAAGAAGCGATGGTCGACATCATTTATGGTGAAGGAATTTCTCAATTCGGAGAGCTTGTGGATATGGGTGCTGAAAAAGATATTATTGACAAAGCTGGATCATGGTACTCATACGGGGACCATCGGATTGGTCAAGGTCGTGAGAGTGCGAAGACGTACTTGAAGGAAAATCCAGAAATCTTTGAAGAAGTCGACAAACGAGTGCGTGCCGCCTATGGTATCGGCGAACCATTTGAAATGCCAGAAGACGAAGAAAAAACAGAAAGTGAAGAAGAAGTCGAATTAGAATTAGAAACAGAAGAAACTGAATAATTAACCGGTTTAAAACAGAAAACCTTCCTGATTTCATTTTTGAAATTCAGGGAGGTTTTTATTTTGATTCTGCCTGTATTCATTAGATAATGGGTGTAGATTCTTTAAAACGATATGGGGGAAATAACATGAGAAAGCAAATAAGAATTGGCATTGTGGGCTATGGAAACTTGGGCCGGGGCGTAGAAGTGGGCATAAAAAACCACCCCGATATGGAATTGGTAGGTATTTTTTCCAGACGTGACCCAAAACAGTTAAAAACAAATTCGCCTGCTTATTTATATGAAAATATTGGAGACTTTAAAGAAAAAATAGATGTATTCATTTTATGTGGAGGGTCAAAATCAGACATCCCCGTCCAAGGACCGGAAGTGGCGGAGTATTTCAATACAGTGGATGCTTTTGATACACACGCACAGATACCCAAATATTTTGAACAGATGAATGAAATCAATGAAAAACATGAGACGGTTTCCGTACTGGCAACTGGCTGGGACCCCGGTCTGTTTTCACTTAGCCGCTTGCTTCAAGAAGAAATCTTACCAGCCGGCGATACCTATACCTTTTGGGGACGGGGAGTGAGTCAAGGACACAGTGATGCCGTCCGCCGTGTAGAAGGGGTAAGAAAAGCTGCCCAGTATACGGTGCCTGCTGAATGGATGATTGACCAGATTCAAAAAGGCAAAAAAGTAGATTACAGCGCTGAAAAAGCGCATATAAGAGATGTCTATGTCGTACTTGAAGACAATGCGGATCCGCTCCAAGTTGAAGAAGCGATTAAGACGATGCCTGATTATTTTGAAGACTATAAAACTACAGTGAATTACATTTCCGAAGAGGAATATGAAAGAGAACATAATAATATGGCGCATGGCGGCCGAGTGATGCGTCACGGAAATACTTCTGGTGAAAATACTTCTGTGATTGATTTTTCACTCAATTTACAAAGCAATCCTGAATTTACAGCGGCGGTGATGCTTGTATATGCGCGAGCGGCTTATAAATTAGCAAAAGCGCGAGAATTTGGTGCCCGCACTGTTTTAGATATTCCGCCGCATTATTTGTCGGCGCGTTCACGAGAAGACCTCATTGGAGACTTGTTGTAAGATAAGAAGCTAGAAAGTATTTCCCGCGATTCTTGATTGACTTATCAGAGAAATAGAGCTATTATAATAAAAGGTGTACTTTATAAATGACCTATTTTGAAGGACATCTTTCGTGTACAAACTGCTTTTTATAAGCATTTAAAAACACTATACATGAATAGAAAAAATTGAATGATACGGAGGTGTAAATATGGACTTATTAATTGCTATAGCCTCTGCTATCGTTACTTTAATTATTGGACTAGCAATCGGTGCGCATTTTGGTCAAAAGAATGCGGAAGAAAAACAGGCCGATGCGAAACAAACAGCGGAACAAATTGTTGAAGATGCAAACAAAGAAGCTGACATTGTTAAAAAAGAAGCGTTACTTGAGGCTCGCGAAGAAATACACGCTCAAAGGAATCAAGCAGAGTGGGAAATTAAAGAGCAACGGCAAGAACTTTCTCTTCAAGAAAGTCGATTAGATCAACGGGAAGATAATTTAACACATAAAGAAAAGTTATTGAATACCAAAGAATCCAATTTACAAAGTAAAGAGGACAAGTTAGAAAATCGATCAGAGAAGTTAGACAGACTTGAAAAAGAAATCAACGAAGCCAAAGAGCAAGCGGAAAAAGAACTCATGCGTATTTCAGCGCTTACCGAAGAAGATGCACGAAACATTGTGCTTCAACGAACGGAAGAAGAATTAGCCAATGAAATTTCAGTGATGGTGAAACAAAAAGAACAAGAATTGAAAGCAGAAGTTAACCGTCGCGCGAAGAGTTTAATTACCGAGGCGATCCAAAGAAGTGCCGCCGATCAAGTAGCAGAGACAACCGTCAGTGTTGTGCACTTGCCAAATGATGACATGAAGGGCCGCATTATTGGACGAGATGGGCGAAATATTCGTACCATTGAGAGCTTAACGGGAATGGACTTAATCATTGATGACACACCTGAAACCGTCGTATTAAGTGGTTTTGATCCGATTCGTCGTGAAATTGCAAAAATGGCTCTTGAAAAACTCATTTCGGATGGACGTATTCATCCCGGAAGAATTGAAGAAGCCGTTGAGAAATCGCGCAAGGAAATGGACGAACGCATTCGAGAAATTGGGGAAGAAACCGTCTTTGATTTAGGCATTCACACCATTCATCCTGATTTAATTAAGATTATCGGACGATTAAATTTCCGAACAAGTTATGGGCAAAATGTATTGACGCACTCGATTGAGGTGGCGAAAATTGCCGGTATCTTAGCCGCTGAATTGGGCGAGGATGTGCAGCTAGCGAAACGAGCAGGTCTTCTTCACGATATTGGAAAAGCTTTGGACGGAGAAGTTGAAGGCTCTCACGTTGAAATTGGCGCTCAAATTGCTATGCGTTACCAAGAAAATGAAACAGTCACAAATGCGATTGCTTCACACCATGGTGATGTGGAAGCAACAAGTGTGATTTCTGCCCTCATTCAAGCAGCCGATGCAGTATCAGCTGCCAGACCAGGAGCCCGCAGTGAATCTCTTGAAAATTACTTACAACGTCTTGAGCAATTGGAAGAAATTTCAAACCGCTTTGACGGGGTAAAAGAAAGTTTTGCGATCCAAGCAGGTCGTGAAGTGCGTATTATTGTGAAACCAGATGAAATTGATGACACGCAAAGTGCTGGCCTTGCACGTAAGGTTCGAAAAGAAATCGAAGATAAAATGGATTACCCTGGAAACATTAAAGTAACGGTAATAAGAGAAACCAGAGTAGTAGAGTATGCAAAATAACAAATAAATAACTTAAAAAGAGCGAGTCCACTAGTTTATCTCTAGCGGTCTCGCTCTTTTTGAGTGCTTTACTTTAGCTGATTAAAAGCTGCTTCAACGAGAAAATCAAGTGCCGCGCCAACTTTACCCTTATTCTTAAGAGGTTTGTTTCATATATTACAAAAATATCTCGTATATTAACGAGAGATAATGAATGGATTTCATTGTTCTAACACTGCTGTTTTCAGGTTGTATCACAAATAAGTATCATTTATACTAGAAACCGCTGAAAGAGCGAAAAGGAGAAATGTATAAATGAGGAACCAGATGCTACTGAATTTATATGCCGTTTTTATTTTACTCGCACCGGTCAATGTCTTATCTTACTTTATGGATGAGCCGACGGATGCGGCAGCACACACTAATTTAGAAAATTTAAGTCAAGAGAATGAACCTATTGAACAACTTATGGAAACGTCATGGAAGACGGACTCAAACACTCAGTCAGAGAAAGAAAAAGAAGTCACCACAAGCGAGACATCCCGAATGGCTGCAACTGAAGAGGGGCCATCGACTCAAGAAGAGAAAAAACAAGCCTTTGAGGACTGGGCTAAAACGTTGCCGGTGTATGAGGAGGACTCGCATCAAGCACAGTTTATTCAAACGATTGCTCCTGCGGCCGTCTTAATCGCCCATCAACAGGGGATTTATCCCTCCGTCATGATCGCACAAGCCAGTTTGGAATCCAGCTGGGGCCAATCGGGGTTAGCCCAAGACTACAACAATCTTATGGGTACAAAAGGCAGCTGGAATGGCGAAAGCATTACCTTTCGGACCCGTGAAGATATTAATGGAGAGAGTGTCTATATCGATGCCGGCTTTAGCGTCTATGATTCATGGGCGGATTCCCTTTACCGTTACGGTCTATTGATGGCCAAGGGCTTAGAATGGGACCCTAACTATTATAGCGGGACTTGGCGTCAAAATGCGGACACCTATCAAGAAGCGACCGCTTGGCTACAAGGTCGCTACGCTACAGATAGTGCGTATGCCGCTAAATTAAACGCCACGATTGAAAGCTTTAACCTTGATCAATATGATGAGGTTGAACCTTTTACAATGGACTTAGAAGATGTAATAGATGAATTAGCTATTTAAAAGACTGAAAGAAAAACCATCCGCAAAAAGCGCGGATGGTTTTTTTCACTGTTCAATTTTAATAGAAAACATTTCGATTAAAGTTCACTCATCATTAATAAAAATCCTACAAATTCCTTATAATTCCTATACACTTTAACCAAAAATTTTTTGCTTTTGTCCCCTAAGTATTGCTAAAATAAAGAGGATAAAAACTAGAAGAGGTGCACGGGTGAAAATTTTATTTATTGGGGATGTCGTCGGGCAAGTGGGCCAACAAATGGTCCGTGATTATATGCCGCGATTACGCCAAGTCTATAAGCCACAAGTGGTGGTTGTGAATGGAGAAAACGCGGCAGATGGCCGAGGAATCACAGAAAAAATTTATAAAGAGTTCTTGTCACTAGGCGTTGATATGGTCACGATGGGTAACCATACTTGGGACAATTATGATATTTACAATTTTATTCATGAAGCGACGCATCTCATACGCCCCGCTAATTACGAACGCAATGAAAAAGTACCCGGCCGAGGGATGCGCATCCTTCGGTTGAATAATCAAAAACTGGCGGTAATCAATTTGTTTGGTCGCTCGTTTATGGGCAGTTATGACGACCCGTTTCGTGTGGGGGATGAACTGATTCGCGAAGCAAAAAAGCAGACGGATCATATCTTCATCGATTTCCATGCGGAGGCCACGAGTGAAAAGCAGGCGGCGGGCTGGTATTTTGATGGAAAAGTATCTGCGATTGTGGGGACGCACACACATGTCCAGACAAATGATGCGCGCATTCTAACAAAAGGCACGGCTTTTCAAACAGATGTAGGCATGACGGGCTTTTACGATGGTATTCTTGGCATGCAAAAAGAATCGATTATTGAAAATTTTACCACCCAGATGCCGACAAGGTTTACGACACCTGATAGTGGGGAGGGGCAGCTGAATGCCGTTTTAATTGATACGAACGATAAAACGGGGCTGGCTCAAAGCATCCAGGCGATTCGCATTGATGGCGATACGCTGTTTATGAATTAAAAATGGAGAAGATTAGAGGAGTGAACGGTTTGCCTCAACAGACAGAACAGACACCGATGATGAAACAATATTTTGAAATTAAAAAGGATTACCCGAATGAATTTTTATTTTTCCGACTCGGGGATTTTTACGAATTATTTTACGAAGATGCCGAAAAGGCGTCGCAGATTTTAGAAGTCACACTAACTGCTCGGAACAAAAATGCAGAAAACCCGATTCCAATGTGCGGGGTGCCGTACCACTCAGCGCAAGGCTATATCGACACGCTGATTGAAAAAGGCTATAAGGTTGCGATTGCAGAACAAGTCGAGGACCCGAAAGAAGCCAAGGGGATGGTGAAACGGGAAGTCGTCCAGGTAATTACACCTGGAACGGTGATGCAAGGGCAGGTGGTGCATGAGAATGAAAATAACTACCTAGCTGCACTTTTAGAGCACGATAACAGCTACACGTTGGCTTATGTGGATTTAACGACTGGGGAATTGCGTGTGACGCAACTGACTTCCAAAGCTGAAGTCTACAGTGAAGTGGCTGGTCTTGAAATGAAAGAAGTGCTTTTCTATGAAGGTGAGAGTGTGGATTTGCAAGCTGAGCTTGAAAACCGCTTGGGCATTGTATTTTCCTATCTCAGTAAAGAAGCGCCGGCGATGGATAAAGACACCTTTGAATTTGTGACGGAAGACATCGACGATGAAAGACTATTGCCGGTGTTGAAATTACTACTCGATTACTTAGCGAAAACGCAAATGCGCAGTCTCGATCATCTGCAAAAGGCAGAAGCATACGATACCGCGCATTATTTAGTTTACACTCAAGAAGTGCGGCGGAATTTGGAATTGACTACTTCTTTGCGGGACGGCACGCGAAGCGGGACGCTTTTATGGGTCTTAGATGAAACAAAGACCGCTATGGGCGGGCGGATGCTGAAAAGTTGGCTCGATAAACCACTCATTCATAAAAAAGAAATTACGTACCGGCAAGATTTAGTGGAAAGTTTGATGAATCATTTCTTTGAGCGCACCGATTTGAATGAAATTTTGACGCGCGTCTATGATTTAGAACGGTTAGCCGGGCGCGTAGCTTATGGCACTGTCAATGCCCGCGATCTCATCCAACTGAAGCGGTCGCTGGAACAAGTGCCGCTGATGACCAATATTTTATCTTTAATGAATGCAGATGGCATATGGGATAATCTGCTTGCACAAATTGACCCGGTCGAAGAAGTGCGTGAATTAATTGAACACGCGATTCAAGATGAACCGCCGATTTCCATTACCGAAGGGGAAATTATTAAAGACGGCTTCAACGACCAACTTGATGAATACCGGGATGCGATGACCAACGGCAAGCAGTGGCTGGCGGAATTAGAGGCTAAGGAACGTGAAGCTACTGGTATCCGCAATTTAAAAGTGGGCTTCAATAAAGTGTTTGGCTACTACATTGAAATTACTAAGGCCAACTTGGATAAAGTGGAAGAAGGACGTTACGAGCGCAAGCAGACGCTTACAAATGCAGAGCGTTTTATCACGCCGGAATTAAAAGAGATGGAAGCAACTATTTTAGGCGCGGAAGAGAAATCGCAAGCGCTGGAGCATGCGTTGTTTTTAGAAATCCGCGGACAGGTTAAGAGAGAAATTGAACGACTTCAACGTCTGGCCCGTCTGATTGCTCAAGTTGATGTGCTGCAAAGTTTTGCGCAAGTCAGTGAAGATTATCACTACGTGCGACCAGATTTCCATCAGGACTCGCAAGATGTGTCGGTCAAAGAAGGGCGTCACCCGGTTGTAGAGCGGGTGATGGAACAGCAAGAATATGTGCCCAATGATGTATCACTGGAAGAGGGCACGGATATTTTGCTGATTACGGGCCCGAACATGTCGGGGAAGAGTACTTACATGCGACAAGTGGCTTTGATTGTGATCATGGCGCAGATGGGCTGTTTTATTCCTGCCAATAAGGCTGATTTGCCGATATTTGACCAAGTTTTTGCCCGTATCGGAGCAATGGATGACCTGATTTCCGGCCAAAGTACCTTTATGGTGGAAATGAATGAAACCAACCAAGCCATTTCTCATGCGACCGCGAACAGCTTGCTCTTGTTTGATGAAATTGGACGCGGTACGGCGACCTACGATGGGATGGCCTTGGCCGAAGCAATTATTGAATATGTCCACGATAAAGTGGGCGCCAAAACCTTATTCTCCACTCATTACCATGAATTAACGGTGCTCGAAGAACGCCTCGACCGCCTGCAAAATATTCACGTCGGCGCGGTGGAAGAAGACGGAGATCTCGTCTTTTTACACAAAATGGCGCCGGGATCGGCCGATCGCAGCTACGGCGTTCAAGTGGCGAAACTCGCGGGCCTGCCGAATTCCGTGCTTCAAAGAGCTTCTTCCATTCTGGAAATATTAGAACAGCAGTATAAGGAATCGCCAGTGGCATTAGAGCCTGAGGAAGTAAAAAAAGAAACTGCAGAAGTAGAAGAAGAGACGGGGCAAATGAGTTTGTTTAGCGGGGCTTGGTCCGCCGAAGAAGAAGCGGTGCTGGAACAGCTGAAAAAAGTAGATGTGCTAAACTTAACGCCTTTAGAAGCGATGAATGCCTTAAATGAGATGCAAAACAAATTACAAGAATAAAGAATATTAGAGAGGAGGCCTTTTATGTCTGAAATAAAAATATTGTCAGAATCCTTAGCCAATCAAATTGCCGCTGGAGAAGTGGTGGAACGACCGGCTTCTGTGGTCAAAGAATTGGTGGAGAACGCAATTGATGCCGGCAGCACGCAGATTAAAGTGGAAGTGGAAGAAGCAGGCCTTCAAAAAATAATCGTCACGGATAATGGGGCAGGCATTGCCAACGAAGATGTTGAACAAGCCTTTGAGCGGCATGCAACCAGTAAATTGTACACCACCGATGAATTGTTTCGCATCCGCACCTTGGGTTTTCGCGGGGAAGCTTTGCCCAGTATTGCTTCGGTTGCTTATTTAGCGATTGACACGGCCCAGGAAGGCAAGCCCGGCAAGCACTTATATCTGGAAGGCGGAAAGATTGTTGAAAACACCTCTGCCCAATCAAGACGCGGCACAACGATAAAAGTGGAACAACTCTTTTACAATACACCTGCGCGGCTGAAACATATTGCGTCTTTACAAACGGAACTGTCCCATATTACCAACTATATGAACCGCTTTGCTCTAGCCAATCCAAACATTTCGTTTGAATTTATCAGTGAAGGCAATTCGATTATGAAATCTGTCGGAAATGGCGATTTACGTCAAGCGATTGCTGGTGTGTATGGGGTGAATGTGGCCCGTAAAATGCGCTTGATTGAAGCCGAGAATTTTGATTTTAAAGTGATGGGTTATACCTCTTTGCCTGAGCTCACGCGTGCGAATAATTCTTATATTACTTTAATTGTAAATGGCCGTTTTATTCGAAACTTTAAACTCAGCCGTGCAGTGACAGATGGTTACGGCTCCACGTTAATGATTGGCCGCCACCCGATTAGTGTCTTGCACATTGATATGGATCCGTTGCTTTTAGATGTAAACGTGCATCCGACTAAGCAACAAATACGGATCAGTTCAGAGGACCAGTTAGGGAGACTGATTAAAGAGGCAATTTATGAGACGATGCACCAAGAAGTGCGAATTCCCGGTTCGGCAGACGATACCGCCGAAAAGCCTGTTCAAAGACGGCAAGAGAAGCCGGAACAGACCTATTTTGAATTCCAAGCCCCTCCGCGCACAGCACAAAAGCGCGTGTTTGAATTTTCAGAAGAACCGACAGCGGATGTGGTGAATGAAGCAGAGGCGGTTCCATTAATGCACGAAATCAAAGAAGAGGAATCTTCATTGGCTTTAGCCGAAAAAGCCAAACAGAAACAATTCAATCAAGAAGTAAAACGGCAATTTCCCGAACTAGAGTATATTGGACAGCTGCACGGGACGTATTTGCTGACGCAAAATGCGGAAGGCCTGTTCTTTATTGATCAACATGCGGCCCAAGAACGGATCAAGTATGAGTATTACAAAAAAGAATTGGACGAGATGGACTTTTCCATGCAAGAGCTGCTTGTGCCCATTGTCTTGGAATACCCAAGTGATGAAGTCCTAATTATTCAAGAAAATTTAGAAAAATTAGCGGATGCGGGGATTCATTTGGAATCCTTTGGTCAAAATTCCTTTATTGTGCGCGAGCATCCGACTTGGTTTATTGCCGGACAAGAACAAGCCACGATTGAGGAAATGATTGACTTTTTCTTGGAGCGAAAAAATCTGACAACCGGTCTGTTTCGCGAAGCGACAGCGATTATGATGAGTTGCAAGCGGTCGATTAAGGCCAACCACCACTTAAGTGAGGCGGAAGCTGTAGCGCTGATTGAAGAGCTGCCCCGCTGCGACAATCCCTATAATTGTCCTCATGGGCGTCCAGTCTTGGTGAAATTAACGACGCGTGATTTGGAAAAAATGTTTAAACGCATCCAAGATCGGCATTAATTTTCGAAGAAGACCTTCAAGCATAATAGTTTGAAATTCGCTCAAGATGTTTTACACTAAGAGTGGTAAAAGTTTAGAAAAGGAGCGATAGGTTATGGCAAATGAGAATGAGAAGAAAAAGAATCATGATGGTTCAGAGGACGAAAAGCAAGAAGAGCGTTTAATGGATGAACAGTATGAGTTTGGATTGAACGAAGACGTTCGCGAAGAGATGGAAGATGAAAACGAGGATAATCCACGTCATAAAGAATCGGACGATAAAGCAAATGACGAAGACGAGGTTATCAAAGACTAATTTGTAACTAAATGAATCGCTAAAAATAAAGGGCTCTAACGTTGGTTGAATGAACGTTTAGAGTCTTTTCTTTTCAAAAGGAGTTAGCAAGATGGAAAAACAAGAAACGAAAGAAGAATTAAAACAACGATTAACACCAGAACAGTACCATGTAACCCAAGAAAATGGGACGGAACGTGCATTTACGGGGGAATATGATGACTTTTATGAAGAAGGTATCTTTGTGGATGTGGTGAGTGGCGAGCCGCTCTTTTCTTCCAAAGATAAATATGATGCCGGCTGTGGCTGGCCTTCCTTTACCAAACCAATCCAAAAACGCGGCGTGACACAGCACCGTGATCAATCTTTTGGCATGGAACGAGTGGAAGTGCGCAGTCGTGAGGCCGATTCGCACTTAGGGCACGTTTTTACCGACGGACCAAAAGACGCTGGCGGCTTGCGCTACTGCATCAACTCAGCAGCTATGCGCTTTGTCCCGAAAGAAAGATTGGCAGAAGAAGGCTACGAAGCGTATCAAGCAGAATTTGAATAAAACGTTTGAATGGAAAAAAGAGGCTATTCGCTGTCGCGATGGCCTCTTTTTTGACTGTGAGAGAACGGGGGGCAGGTTAGAGTGGTATATTCTTGTGAAATACGAATTTCAAAAGAGCTAGAGTCGTTTATTCTTGTCAAATGTCTGTTTAGCAAGACGAGTATCCTTTGTTCTTGTAAAAACGGATATCGCAAGGTATAGAGAGAGTTAGTGTCTTAAAATAACTTTGTGATGTTATAAGGGACAGCTGCAATCGTAAGTATTCTTTTTAAATACTATAGGTTAGAATGATTATCCAAAGAAGTCTTCGCAGACGCCAGCAGTTCGTGCAATTGCCAAAAAATCACAAGCTTTAAAAGCTAATGCCCTCCTGATTTTAAACTATACGAGGTATGGCAACTGTATATCTGACCTAAGCAAAATGGCACGAGGTACAACGGATTGTTCTTTCGGTTTATGGAAACAACGAGCGGGATAACTAAAAAAGAAAGAAGAGATCAAAAGCTCTTCCCTCTTCTTTATTCATAGTGATAAATCTCTTTACTCGAATCTTTCTAAAGGCTTAACAGCCGGTCCATTTAAGACCTCGCCTTTATAAGAGAAGCGGGAACCATGGCAAGCACAATCCCAGGAACGTTCGGCATTATTCCAACGTAAACCGCAACCCATATGAGTACAAGTTGTTTTTACTAAATGCACCTCGCCTTCTGGATCGCGGTATCCACCAGCTTTTTTTCCATCAACGAAGACCAAGCCTCCCTCATCGAAAGCTAAATCCTCAGGGGTTAGAGCGGGTCTTTGGGTTTTAGTGGTCACAATATCTTTCGCCACCGCTGTATTCTTTTTAGCGAAAGCTTTTAAGTCAGCTATTTTCACCTTGCTGCGTGTAGGATCAAATAAATCGGTATAGCGATTTGGCTTTTCTAAAATCAAATCAGTAATCAGCCGGCCAGCCAGCGCCCCTATCGCCATGCCCCATTTATTAAATCCAGTGGCTACATAGATATTCTCTGATGAAGCTGTCATCTGCCCGATATAAGGCACTTGATCAAGCGTCGTCATATCTTGGGCCGACCAGCGATAAGGGGCTTCTTCTAAACCAAACCATTTCCGACCAAAAGCTTCCAGATGTTCAAAATGGGTTTGAGTAGGGGCTTTGCTTTTGCCGGTTTGATGGTTGTCGCCTCCGATTAACAGCCAATCCTCGCCATTTGCATCGGTTACCGGGCGCAAGGAACGACTTGGCGAATCAACACTCAAATACATGGCTTGGGGTATAGGCCCCTTGGTTTTCGCAGCCAAGGCATAAGAGCGTTCAATCGATAATTTGGAAAAGTACAGCCCATTAAAATCGTTAAACGGATAGTGCGTGGCAATCACTATGGAATCGCAAGTCAATTGCGCGCCGTTTTCCATATGCACGATTGTTTCATCTTTTGAAATTTGAACCGCCCGTGTCTGTTCATACACAACGCCGCCTAACTTTTCGATTTCTTCCAGTAAAGGACTTAAAAATTGAACGGGATGAAATTGCGCTTGGTGGCGCATCGATAAAGCGGCGTCCACAGGAAAAGACAGTTCAGCTAAGTTCCCATATGATAAAACGCCATCAATTTCCAAGGTTTCGTAAGCACGAGCTTCGGCTTCGATTTTCTTAACCGCTTTGGCAGAAGAAGCAAACACCACCGCATCTTTCTCTTCCAAGCCGCAGTCAATTGCTAAACGTTGCGCAATGTCATAAATGATGTCGCGTCCTTCTAGGTTGGCTTCATAGTATAAGCGCGCTTCTTCTTTTCCAAAGGTTGACAGGAGATGGCCGTAAATCAGTCCATGCTGAGCAGAGATTTTGGCGGTTGTATGTCCAGTTACCCCTCGGAGAAATTGATTCCCTTCAACGAGCACCACTTTCTTTCCAGCTTTTGCGAGATGGTAAGCAGTCAAGATACCAACAATTCCTCCGCCAATCACTCCAACTTCGGTTTTTTCGTCTTCTATCATCGGCGGGAAACTTGGTACACGATGTTCCAACCAGTAGGATTTTGGGAAATGAGAGGGACAGTGATGACAGTCAGAATTTTTCATAAAATATCCTCCTTAAGTCTCTAAATGAAAGCCTTTTATTTACGATTAGTATACCATGCTTTGTTTTGGCAAAGAATGAATATAGAAAAAGTTTAAAATTTCAACAAACATTTGTTCTACTCATTTTGTCGCTTGCAATAGTGTGTTATAATAAGGGGGAATTTTTTGATGGAATGAGGAATAGTAAAGAATGTATGCATACATAAAAGGAACTGTGCAAGAAGTTACACCGAGCTATATGGTGCTTGACAACAACGGCATCGGCTACCATGTTTTGATGGCGAATCCGTTTCGTTTATCGAGTCAATTGAAACAAGAGGCGACGGTGTATATTTATTATGGGGTCTCGCAAGATGATGTGCGCTTGTATGGTTTTATCAATAAAGAAGAAAAAGAACTTTTTTTAAAACTCATCGGCGTTTCCGGCATTGGCCCAAAGAGTGCCTTAGCCATATTAGCGGCGGAAGATCATGTCGGGCTGATTCAAGCCATTGAAGACAACAATGTGAAGTATCTGCAAAAATTCCCCGGGGTCGGCAAAAAAACCGCCTCGCAAATGGTATTAGATCTACAAGGGAAATTGGCAGACTTGTCACCAGAAGTCATTGAAGTCTTTGGCGATGGACTAGCGGATGCGGGCACTCAAAATGTGGCCTTAGATGAAGCACTAGAAGCTTTAAGCGTGTTAGGCTATACTCAGCGTGATATTAAAAAAGTCACGCCAAAATTGGAAGATTTAAAAGAAGGGTCAGCAGACGATTACATTCGCGAAGCATTGAAGCACTTAATTCACTAAAAGGAGGCGGAAAAGATGGATCAAGATCGGATGATTTCAGACGAGGTGCAAGACGAGACGGAGCATTTGGAGGAGATTTCCTTACGACCGAGTCGTTTGGAGCAGTATATTGGTCAGGAAAAATTAAAAAAAGAAATCAATATTTATATCCAAGCGGCGAAAAACCGCAGCGAAGCGCTTGATCATGTCTTGCTGTATGGGCCTCCAGGGCTTGGAAAAACCACGATGGCCATGGTGATTGCCAATGAAATGGGCACCAGCATCCGCACGACCAGCGGGCCGGCGATCGATAAAGCGGGCGATATTGTGGCGCTTTTAAATGATTTAGAGCCGGGCGGCATTTTGTTTATTGATGAAATTCACCGCCTGCCGATGTTTGTGGAAGAGATGCTGTATTCAGCGATGGAAGATTATTATATTGATATTATTATTGGAGAAGGCGACACAGCGCGGCCGGTGCATTTTTCGCTGCCGCCCTTTACCTTGATTGGCGCTACGACGAGAGCGGGCCTGTTAACGGCGCCTTTGCGTGACCGCTTTGGGATCGTGTCGCATATGAAATACTATTCTGTAGACAGTTTGAGTGAAATTATTCACCGGACCAGTCAAGTGTTAGGGGCGGATATTTTAGAGGACGGGGCAATTGAAATCGCCAAAAGATCGCGGGGAACGCCGCGTATAGCGAACCGGTTATTGAAACGGGTGCGTGATTTTGCGGAAGTGGAAGCCGATGGGTTAATCTCGGCGGATGTCGCCGCCCAAGCCTTGAATATGTTAAGCGTGGACAAAGCAGGCTTAGACTCGGTGGACCAGAAATTCTTGGAAGTCATTATCCAGCTTTACCACGGCGGACCGGTTGGTTTGAATACCCTATCGGCCAATATCGGCGAAGATGTAGGGACAATTGAAGATATGGTGGAGCCGTATCTGCTGCAGGAAGGCTTTATCCAACGAACGCCAAGAGGGCGGGTGGCGACAGAAAAAGCCTACCGCCATTTAAATTTGCCCTTTTACGAGGATCAGAAATAAGGTTAAAAATTTGAACGACAGAAAGTGATGACAAGAGTGAGTAAGTTAAAAACAGACGATTTTGATTTCGATTTGCCTGAGGAACTGATTGCACAAGTGCCTTTAAAGGACCGCAGTGCCTCGAAACTCATGATTTTAGACAGTGAAAAGAAAACTATTCAAGACGGCACCTTTACCGATATTTTAGAACACCTCCAGCCAGGTGATGCGCTGGTGATGAACGATACACGCGTCTTACCGGCCCGGTTATATGGTACAAAAGTTGATACCGGCGCCAATATTGAGGTGCTGTTGTTGACAAATACAGCAGGCGACCAATGGGAAACCTTGATGAAACCAGCGAAGAAAGCCCAAATCGGCACCCAGATTGCATTTGGCGATGGCCGTTTAGTTGCCACCGTGACCGACAAACTCGACTCCGGCGGGCGCATGGTAGAATTTTCCTACGACGGCATCTTTTTGGAAATTTTAGAAGAGCTGGGTGAAATGCCTTTGCCGCCATATATTACAGAGACCCTAGAAGAGGCGGATCGCTATCAAACAGTATACGCCAAAGAGAATGGGTCAGCGGCAGCACCAACCGCAGGGCTGCATTTTACAGAAGAAGTCCTTGCCCAACTCCAAGCAAAAGACATCCAAATAGCCTTTCTGACCTTGCATGTGGGCTTAGGCACCTTTCGACCGGTTAATGTCGATCAATTAGAAGACCATAAGATGCATAGTGAGTATTACAACTTGTCTGCAGCAACGGCGGACTTGCTGAATGAAACAAAAAAGAAGGGCGGACGTGTGATTGCAGTAGGGACGACCAGTATTCGCACGCTTGAAACGATTGCGCAGAAATTTGATGGGCATTTAGAAGCAGACAGCGGCTGGACCGATATTTTTATCAGCCCTGGCTATACTTTTCAATTTGTGGATGCCTTTTTAACGAATTTCCACTTGCCTAAATCCACATTGATTATGCTGGTGAGTG
Source organism: Atopostipes sp. (assembly GCA_043425375.1). Lineage (GTDB taxonomy): Bacteria > Bacillota > Bacilli > Lactobacillales > Carnobacteriaceae_A > Atopostipes. Next base: position 27,420 of record JBHWQC010000049.1, on the reverse strand, counting down.
CCTTTGCCGGGCGCGAATTTGTATTAGACGCTTATCAACACGCCGTAGACGAGAACTATCGTTTCTTCAGTTTTGGAGATGCGATGTTCGTTCAATAAAGAAAAGGAAGAGACCAATTGAAACATCCAGTCAATTACACATTAGAGAAAAAAGAAAAGCACACTGGGGCTCGTTTAGGGAAATTAGAAACACCCAACGGGACCTTTGAAACGCCGATGTTTATGCCGGTAGGAACCCAAGCGACTGTTAAAGCGATGACACCGGAAGAATTGAAATCCATCGGTGCCGGTGTCATTTTAAGCAACACTTATCATTTATGGCTGCGGCCCGGCTCCGATTTAATTGAAGAAGCGGGCGGCCTGCACGACTTTATGAATTGGGACCAAGGCATTTTAACCGACTCAGGTGGGTTTCAAGTTTTTTCATTAGCAAAAATGCGTGAAATTACCGAAGAAGGCGTGCATTTTCAAAGCCACTTAGACGGCAGTAAAAAATTTCTGTCGCCGGAAAAATCCATACAAGTCCAAAACGAATTAGGCGCAGATGTTATGATGAGTTTTGACGAATGCCCGCCTTTTGATGAGTCGTACGACTACATGAAAAAATCTGTGGATCGGACAACCCGCTGGGCCGAACGCGGTTTAGAAGCCCATAACAATTGGGAGCAGCAGGGACTCTTTGGCATTGTGCAAGGCGGTGGCTACAAGGATTTACGCATTCAACATGCCCGCGATTTAGCCAGCATGGACTTTTCCGGTTATTCTATCGGTGGCTTATCGGTTGGAGAAACCCATGAAGAGATGTATGAGGTGCTGGATTACACGACTCCTGAACTGCCTGAAGACAAAACACGCTATCTGATGGGGGTAGGGACACCAGCCGCCTTAATTGAAAGTGTGATTCGCGGGGTCGATATTTTCGATTGTGTCCTGCCCACCCGGATTGCGCGCAATGGCACTTTGATGACGAGTCAAGGCCGTTTAGTGATTAAAAATGCGAAATACAAAAAAGACTGGGGACCTATTGATGAGAAGTGCGATTGTTACGCCTGTCAAAATTATTCCAAAGCCTATATTCGTCACTTGTTCAATACTAATGAAATTTTAGGCCATCGACTCGCAAGCACACATAATTTGCGTTTCCTCATTCGTTTGATGGAACAAATTCGTGCAGCGATTCGAGAAGACAACTTGCTGGAGTTCAAAGAGGCCTTTTTTGAAGAATACGGTTACAATGAACCGAATGCGCGGACTTTTTAAAAATGAAAAACACTTAAAATGCGTGAAAAAGTGGAATTCTTGGTAAAAATTTGATAGGGTTAAGCAGTACAAAAAAATTGAAGTGTTAATTTGAAAGGAAGAATTCATTTGGAATTATTAAGTCCATTATTAATGTTTGGGATTATGTTTGGAATCATGTATTTCTTACTGATTCGCCCGCAAAAGAAACAACAAGAAAAAGTGCAAAATATGCTGGACAGCTTGGCAGTAGGCGACAGCATTGTCACCATCGGCGGTTTGCACGGGATTATTGACGAAATTAACGAAGAGGCAAAAACGGTGGTCCTTGACTGCGAAGGGATTTATTTGACGTTTGAACGTCGTGCCGTTTCACGCATCACGGCCAAAGGGTCGACTGAAACCGTTGCGGTGGAGGCAGAAGATCTGGGGACGAATGAACCAGGAACGGCTGTTGAAGAAGACACGCTTTCGCAAGATTAATTCTTCACAGGTACAGTGTTTGGAGGCTAGATGATGGCAAAAGAAGCAGATGAAATGTCGGATTTTGATGTTTGGCTCAATATCATTAAGGATTCTTTTGCTAAGCAAGGCTACCAAGAAGTCACCATGGAGGACCTTTGGGAATTTTGCGAACAGTTCTTATGGAAACATAAGCGGCCGACTCGGTACTTTGAAAAAGTCCGGGACATCATGGCAATCGAACCCAATGATTATTTCACGTATGCCTCACTTAAAGCTCAAGTCTATAATGTTTCGTCTTTGGATGAAATGGACTTGGACGGCTTGTTTTAACGGAGGATGAATAGAAAAAATCTACAGACAGCTATGTTTGTAGATTTTTTTGTATTTTATATCCCTTAATAATTTACGAATAGATGTTCGCTAAGTCAACATTTATAGTATAATAAAACAGAAAGAAGTGAGAGGGGGAGAGGAGATGGAGTACGGCATTTTACGCTTTAAAGAACCTGAACGGGATACTTCTAGAAAAATTATTCATATCGATATGGATGCTTTTTATGCGTCGGTTGAAATTCGAGAAAATCCAGATTTGCGCGGGAAACCGGTGATTATCGCTCGTCACCCCAAAGAGTTTGGTGGCCGCGGGGTTGTAGCGACGGCCAGTTATGAAGCGAGAAAATACGGCGTACATTCGGCGATGAGTGCAAAAAAAGCGCTCGAGCTTTGCCCGCAAGGTATTTTTGTGCCCGGGAATTTTGCGCTGTACCGGGAAGTGTCCAATCAAATTCGAGATATTTTCAAACGGCACACCGACATTATTCAGCCCCTCTCTTTGGATGAAGCCTATTTAGATGTGACTGAAAACAAGAATAACATCCAGTCAGGAACGCTGATCGCACGAGAAATTCAGCGAGATATCTATAATGAACTGCAGCTGACGTGTTCGGCAGGGGTCTCTTATAATAAATTCTTAGCCAAAATAGCCTCTGACTTTAAAAAACCAGCCGGCATCACCGTGGTGCCGCCCAATCGAGCCCATGATTTTTTAATGCAGTTAGATATTAAAGACTTTCGAGGGGTCGGAGAAAAAACCTTAGAAAAGATGCATGAGTTGGATATTTATACGGGACAGGATTTATATGACCAAACCCAACTTGAACTCTCCGAGCATTTTGGAAAACTGGGACATTCCCTTTTTCGAAAAGTCAGAGGAATCGACGACAGCCCAGTGAAAGCGGAGCGAGACCGGAAATCTTTAGGCAAAGAGCGAACGTTTGAAAAAGATATCGTTAGAGACGAAGAGGCCTTGCATTTCCTCCGCTACATTTCACAAGAGGTGTTTGAGACTTTAAAAACCAAAGAGATGCATGGGAAAACCGTAGTCTTAAAAACGCGCTACAGCGATTTTGAAACCCATACCCGTCGAAAAACAATGCCTAATTATATCGAGTCGGTCGATGAGTTATTTGGCATCGTCTATAATTTATGGAACGAAACGGCGGAAGTGGAAAAAGGGGTCCGGCTTTTAGGGGTGACCATGACGAATTTAGATCCGGTCTCTTTTGAAAACATTCCGCTGCCGCTGTGGCAAAAAGCACGCGATTCCGATAATAATACTTAACTTGAACGAAATTTGTACTATATGAATAAACGAATGAATGAGAGAAGAAAGAAGTGAAGCAACGAATGGACGCAGACAAATTTTATAAAATTAAAAAAGACATTTTAAATGAAATAAAAAAAACCGATAAAGTGATTATTCACCGCCACGAGCGCCCGGATCCAGATGCATTAGGGGCGCAAAATGGTTTAGCCGAAATCATTAAAGGCAGTTTCCCGGAAAAAACTGTCTATACAGCGGGTGAAAACAACCAGTCCCTAGCCTTTTTAAACCCAATGGAAGAGCCCAGTGAGGCCGATTATCAAAACGCTTTAGTCATTGTGGTCGATACCGCCAATCAACCGCGGGTGGATGACAAGCGGGCGCTGGAAAAGTCCACACGTCTCATTAAAATTGACCACCATCCTGATGAAGACCAATACGGGGATATCCAGTGGGTTGACGTAGCCGCCAGTTCCTGCAGTGAAATGATTACGGATTTCTGGTTTACCTTTAAAGATGAACTGACCCTGAGTCCCGAAGCAGCGCGTCTGTTGTATGCAGGGATTGTCGGCGACACAAACCGCTTTTTATACCAAGCGACTTCGCCAAAAACAATGCGGCTAGCGGCCGAACTGATGGAAAAAGATTTTTCACATACCGATTTAAACAATTTGCTGCTTGAAATGAATCCGGCAGAGGCAAAACTGACGGGGTATGTGCTGGAGAATCTGACGGTTGAAGACAGCGGGACAGCCCACATTATTCTGACACAGGCTATTTTAGACCGCTTCGAATTAACTGATGAGCATACGCATAAAGTGGTGCCGCTGCCCGGACAAATCAGCGGCGTACTGAACTGGGCCGTGTTTGTCCAACAACCTGATGGGACTTTTCGCGCGCGTCTGCGTTCAAAAGGACCGATCATTAATGAAATTGCCAAAGAGCACGGAGGCGGCGGTCATCCGTTAGCAAGTGGGGCGGATGCCAAAGATACAGAAGAAATCAAAGTGATTATTGAAAAATTCGAACAGGCAGCCAAGGCCTTTAAAAAAGACTAACTAAGCAAACGACCCTGCTTTTCAGCTCACTCAGACGTATTCTTTTGTAGGAAATCATTCCAAAGGAGGAGGGTTTCTTCTCCTTAAATATGTTAAAATAGGGGAGCAGTAGAGTCTCGAAAATAGGTTAGGTGATTTAGTTTATGGAGAAGTTGAAGCAACAAGCTAAACAAGTGGGAAAAAGAAGCTGGGCATTTACAAAAGATAAACTCCAGCGTTTTTGGGTTGTACTCAGACGGGTGTGGAAAAAATACCATGTGACCAAAGTGGGTCTATTAGTGATTTTAACCACCGGCCTTTTGCTGAGTGCCTTTTTGACGATTCAAGCCCGCCAAGTCGACGTCGACATCTTACACGTCGGTTTGCAAGAACCAACAGAAATTTTAGACGGTCAAGGTGAGGTGGCCGGATCGATTTATTCAGAAAAAGGAACTTACAAACCAATTGAGGAAATTTCCCCGAATATGCAAAAAGCGGTTATTTCAACTGAAGATCAGCGCTTTATGGACCATCGCGGTTTTGATCTTATTGGAATCGGGCGGGCAGCAGTCGGTTACCTCACGCAAGGCGAAATCGTCGGCGGGGGCAGCACCATCACCCAGCAGCTCGCAAAAAATGCTTATTTAACGGCCGATCAAACCCTTCTTCGAAAATTAAAAGAACTTTTTTTGGCGATTGAAATCGAAAAGTCGTATCCAAAAGAGGAAGTGCTTGAAATGTATTTAAACAACTCCTATTTTGGCCAAGGGGTATGGGGCGTACAGGACGCTTCCAAAAAGTATTTCAATAAAAATGCTTCTGAGCTCACAATTAGCGAAGGGGCCACGCTTGCGGGGCTTTTACAGTCGCCTTCTACTACTAACCCGCTCGATAACTACGAGCGGGCCATTAACCGAAGGGATACGGTCTTGATGTTGATGGAAGAGACCGGAGCAATTACGGCAGAAGAGCGGCAGGCAGCTGCGAGCAGTGAATTGGCTCTGTCAGATGGGTATAATTTTGAAGACACCTATCGCTATCCGTCTTATTTTGACGCGGTGATTACAGAAGCGACCGACCGCTATGGTTTTGAAGAATCAGAAATCCTGAATGGCGGTTATACGATTTACACGACCTTGAACCAAAGCCAACAGCAGCAAATGGATTGGGTATATGACCAGGAATGGCTCTTTGAAACGGCGCCAGATGGCACAGAATCCCAAAGTGCTTCTGTGGCCATTCAGCCTCAAACGGGTGGGGTGACGGCTATTGTTGGCGGACGGGATTACGAGCCTCGCAGCTGGAACCGGGCGCTGGAAATGAAACGTCAACCTGGCTCAACCATTAAGCCTTTGAGTGTCTATGCGCCGGCTTTAGAAGCGGGTTATCATATCGATTCGATCTTAGAGGATGAGTTAACCACTTATGGCGCTGATGAGAACGGTGAGGGCGGCAAACAATACAGCAACGTCGACCATACCTACGCCGGTGAAGTGCCGATGTTTGAAGCTTTGGGACGCAGTAAGAATGCTGCAACAGTCTGGCTGCTCGATCAAATTGGCATTGACAAAGGAATGAGCAAGTTAAGAGAGTTTGGTCTTCCAATGGATGCAAAAGAGGACCGCAATTTGGGTGCGGTGGCTTTAGGTGGCACTTCGGGCGGGGTGAATCCTGTGCAGATGGCCAGCGCCTACAGTGTCTTTGCCAATGATGGGGTTCGCATCGAGCCCTACTTTATTACAAAAATTATCGATCCGACTGGTGCTGTCGTGTTGGAAAACGATCGGCCAAAAGAGAAGCGCGTGTTATCGACAGCCGTCAACGATGATATGAACCGCATGTTAATGTATGTCTTCTCAAACGGCAATGCACAAATTGCCAAACCCGCCGGCTATGATATCGCTGGTAAAACGGGGACCACAGAAGTCAGTTCCGGTCAATCGGGTGTCAACGACCAATGGATTATTGGCTACACGCCTGACTTAGTGATCGCGACGTGGGCCGGCTTTGACAACCCAGAAGCGAATCATTTGACCAATTATGCCGCTTCCGGTGTGGGGCAGGTGCTGAAAGCCGAGTTTGAAGCCATATTGCCTTACACCGAGAATACACAATTTGCGGTGGATGACGAAGATATTCAAGTCATTGTAAGGGACAATCATCGAAATGAAACCATGGAAAAAATCCGCGAAGGCTTAGAGCGCACAGGAGAAGTCCTCCAAGATACCACACAAAAAGCCATTGATGGGGCTAAAACCTTATGGGATTCCTTTAAAAATCGGTAATGAGAGAAAATGCAGCAAACCATCCGCCTAGTGCGGGTGGTTTTTTGAACGAAAAGTTGGATAAAGAAGTTTAGAGAGGAGATAGGAGGTCTATCTAATCCGTAAGGATAATTATAGACAAGATAGCAGCTACAACTCCGCTATAAATCATAGGCTAGAGTTACATGACGCGATTTTTAACAAATCTAAAGAGCTCAATCAGAAACAAGTGAAAAAATATAAAGTTTCCCTTTAAATATTGGAAAACGGTTGACGATTTTGTTATACTCAGAAAGGTTAAGGAAGGAGGCGCATCAATGGCAAATATTTACGATACAGTAAACCAAGTTGAGCGCGAATTACGAGAAACAGAGCAATACGTTGGCTTACAAGAAGCAATTGATTCCGTAAAAGCGGATGAAGAAGCGAACGGTATTCTAGGTGAATTTCAAGAAGTCCAACAACTTGTTTATCAAAAACAACAAATGGGCCAACAAATCTCGGAAGAAGAAGCAGAGCAAGCACAAGCTGTTTCTCAAAAAATGCAAGAAAACGAACTGACAATGGGATTAATGGAAAAAGAACAAGAATTGAATCAGGTCTTAACAGATGTCAATCAGATTATCATGAAACCAATTCAAGAACTTTACCAATAATGTCAATTTTGGCTGGCTGTGATGGCGAGCCAAATTTTTCAAGTAAAAAAGAACGTATGTACCCATAAGGTGGTGAAAAAATGATTACTTTTATTCATGCAGCCGATCTCCATTTAGACACGCCGTTTTCTGGTTTAGAAAAAACGTCGAAAGAACTGGCGGATAAATTACGGGCGGCGCCTTTTGCATCCTTCGCTCGTATTGTCGACAAAGCCATTTCAAAAGGAGTGGATTTTGTCCTGCTGGCTGGCGACCTTTATAATACTGAACAAATCAATATTAAAGCGCAAAGCTTATTTGTCGAGCAATTGGAGCGTTTGAATGAAAAAGACATTCCGGTGTTTCTCACACGCGGGAACCACGATTATTTGACAGCGGACACGAAAACCTTATCCTTGCCGCTGCCGGAGAATGTCTATACATATTCGGAGGCGGTAAAAACCCATCAGCTGACTACCAAACAAAATCAGCGGGTGGCAATTACAGGCTTCAGCTACGATTCCAAATGGATCTTTGATCGTAAGATAAAAGAATACCCAAACCGTCAAGCCAATGTCGATCTTCAAATCGGCATGCTGCATGGGTCGCTGGACAGTTTGCAGACCACCGAAGCCCGATATGCGCCTTTTACGATTGGCGAACTGCGCAGTAAAAATTACGACTACTGGGCCCTTGGTCATATTCATAAGCGCGAACAAATTTCAGAAAATCCGCGAGCGATTTATCCAGGAAACATCCAAGGCTTACATAAAAATGAAACCGGCCCAAAAGGAGCCATGTTGGTGCAGTGGTCGCGGCGTGCAATGACTGCCGAATTTTTTAATACTGCCCCAATCATTTGGAAGACAGCTGAAATAGACATCACTGATGTTGACAGCCTCTCTGCGCTTTTGGAAACCATCCAAAGTGAAATGGTCGAGCATCAGGGAGAGGAAGATGTTTTACTCACGCTGACACTTGTCTCAAACGAAGAAATCGACGAGCGGCTGGTGGCCGCAATTCAAGCACCTGATTTCAGTGAAGAGCTCACTAGACAGTTGAGTCTTTCGAATCATTGGATAGCGCAAGTGAAGTTTCGACTTCAAAAAGCCAGTACCCGCATGGATTTAGAGAAACTGTATCCAACAATTTGGGCCGAGGTAGTAGAGAAGACCAAACAAAAAGCGGCGTTTGACGAAGTCACCGAAGGGATTTTTCAGCAAATCCCCAGGAAATATTTACTCGAAGAAGATAAAACAGCTTATAGAGAAGAATTAATTCAAAAAGCAATTGAAAAAATTCAAATGAAATAAGGAAAAGAAAAGAGGTGATGAGATGCGGATTAAACGACTAGAAATTTATGGATATGGCAAGTGGGTAGATACGACTTTTGTGTTAACCGAAAATGTTCATCTATTTTACGGGCAAAATGAGGCCGGTAAATCGACCTTAATGTCTTATATCCATAGTATTTTATTTGGTTTCCCGACTCGAAGCAGCATTCTTTTACGCTATGAACCCAAAGAAAGTTCCAAATACGGCGGCAGAGTCATTGCAGAAGATGCGCGTTTTGGGGAAGTTATCATCGAGCGTACCCACGGAAAAGTAACGGGCGATGTGGCTGTTACGCTGGAAGACGGCACGACCGGCGGTGATGAACTGCTTGATTCTATTTTATACGGCATCGACCGGACGATGTTTCAAAACATTTTTTCGTTTTCTCTAACGGATATTGAAGGGGTGCACAAATTAAATAAAAATCAGTTGAGTCGCTACTTGCTTACGGTGGGCACGCATGGAACGGAACATTATCTTGAGCTGGCCGACCAATTTCATGCGGATGCGGATAAACTGTATCGGCCATCTGGGCGTGTGTTGCAGTTAAATAAACACCTCGAGCGGATGAAGAAACAAGAAGAGCAGCTGATTGCTTTAGAGCAAAACAACGAGAATTATCTGAATCTCATCGAACAAAACAAACAAGAAAAAGCTGAATTAAATAAAGTAGAAGAAAAAGAAAATCAACTCAAAGACAAGTTGAGTGATCTACAAGCCTTCAAAAAACAGCACCATGTCTTGCAAGAAATCCAAACACTCACTAAAGAAATTACAACCAGTGATTTGCCGCCTTTAAAAAAAGATGGTCGCTCTTTACTCGAGGAGTATAAACGGGAGTTGGCGAATTTACAGACCCAGCTGCAAGAAGTCAAAGACAAACAAAAAACGCAGCTCGATGCTTTTGAGCATGGTGAATTACTGGAAAAATACCAAGAAAATCAAGAAGCGATTGATGCGTTGGAAAACGATCTGCCGGATTTGATTGAAACCTTAAGTGCTTATGAGAATGTGAAGGAGCGGCTTTTAGAAACTAAAGAACAGATTCATTATTTAAAGCAGGCTCTCAGTCTGGGAGTCATGGCGAAAGCGCCGCAGCCATTTACACAAAAAAACCAGCAAACAGTGCAGGCCCTGCTAGCTAAACATGAACATTTAATGGCAGCGGAAGAAAAATTAAGCGCGCGCATTTTAGAGATGCAAAATGACTTGAACTTAAAAAACCAACAACTTGATCAGTATGAAGAGATGATGTGGGATGCTTCGGAATTAAAAGAAGCCCAAACAACCTTAAATGCCGGCCAAACAATTGAGTCCGCGCCGGCAAATCGTACGCCACTTGTTTTAAGTCTCTTGCTTGCGCTTGGTTTAGGTCTAGGCGCCTTTTTCATAGGGCCTCCTCTGAATGGGCTATTGGGCTTATTGGCCGTTCTATCCCTTGTTTTAGGCATTCTTCTCTCCAGAAGAAAATCAACCGTCGAGCCTAGAGACAATACTTACCTAAAAAAAGAACTCAAGCGACAACAGACGCTAAAAGATGAGTGGCAAGATGCCTTAAGTGATTTAGATGCCAAACAAGCCGATTTTCAAGCCTTGCTTCAAGAAAAAGACATCTTGCTTGAACGGCAAAAGGGGTTGGAAGAAGAGTGGCGAAACCTCTTAGCTGCCCACTTGCTCCCCGCCCATCTCTCTTTTTTGGAAGCGAATAAAGTGATGGAAGAAACCAACCAGCTGTCACAGTGGCTGAAAACAGAGAACGAACAGAAAGCCAACCAAACTGAACTGCAGACGTTGTTAGAAGAAAAGACAGCCCCAATTTTAGAGGTATTGGCCCTGGAAGCAACGACGACTTATGGAGACAGAGTAGCTAGCTTTCGCAATTATCACACCCGATTAAGACAAGAAATCACCAAAGAACAAGAAAAAATTCAGCAGCTGAATGCGTGGAACCATGAAGAGAAACAAATCAAGAGGCGGGTACAAACTACCCAAGAGAAAACGCGCTTGCTGCTTGAAACGGCGGATACAAAAACCGAAGAAGAATTTGTTGAGTTATATAACCAAAAAGAGGCCTTAGACAAAAAGAAAAGCCGTTTAAAATTCCTGAAAGAAAATGCGCCTGCCTTTGATCCTACAAAAAAATTGCCAACAAAAGAGGAATTGGACAAACAAGAAGAAGGGCTGCGCGAAAGGCTCAAAGGCGTCCTTACCAGTAAACGAGCAGCCCTCAGAAAGCAAGCCAATACGCAGTTGTCGATTGAGCGATTGGAAAAAGATGGCACGTATACAGATGCTTTACAGGCCTTTGAGAACCAAAAAGCGACCGCACAGCGACTGGTGGATGAGTGGGTCGCTGATAAATTAGCCGCCGGAATGCTTCAACAAACCTTAAGTCAAGTAACCAATGACCGCTTCCGTGAAATATTAGCGGACGGCGAAACGTATTTTGTCTTGTTAACAGACGGTGAATACGAGAAAATAGTCTTTCAAGATGAAGCGTTATTCGTACAAGATGCCGCTGGTCAATTGGTGGATGTTCGGGAATTATCAAGAGGGACGGCCGAACCTTTATACGTCGCGATTCGCTTGGCCTATATTAAAAATACACAAGATATGATGGAATTGCCCATTATTATGGACGATCCCTTCGTTAACTTTGACCAGCAAAGGCGCCACAATATGTATCGACTGCTTTCTAAATTAAGCGAAGATTTGCAGCTTATTTATTTCACTTTTGACCCAGAAGTGCTAGCTTATTTCACTGAAAACCAAATCACACATTTAGAAACGAGGAAAAAAAATGGATAAAAAACTGTATGATTATAAAATGGATGAAATTGTGGAATTATTTTTACTTATAAAAAGCACGGCTGAACGTAAAACCAAAGCCGGCAAACCCTTCCTCACCATTACCTTCCAAGACACAAGCGGCGAGATGACCGGCAACATTTGGGACGTTAGCCCTAAGCAGTTGGAAATGTTCAAACCTTCAGCTGTCGTCCATGTCAAAGGCAAACGGGAAGAATACAACGGCCAGCCGCAACTAAGAATCGATCGCATCCGCCTCGCAAATGAGGGTGAACCCAATCGTCCAGAATTGTTTGTCAAACGGGCACCGCTGAAACGCGAAGAGATGATTGAGAAGTTGAACCAAGTCATTTTTGAAATTACAAACCCTAATATGAATCGCATTGTGCGTCATATTTTAAATCATCCCCGCTATAATAAAGCCTTTTTCCATGCGCCGGCAGCGAAATCTAACCACCATGCCTTTAATGGGGGCTTGGCGTATCACACGGTATCGATGCTGGAAATGGCTCAGGCGGTGGTCAATTATTATCCAAATATTAATCGCTCGCTTCTATATGCCGGGCTTATTTTACACGACCTTGGAAAAGTTGTGGAGCTTTCAGGACCAACAGCGACGGAGTATACCTTGGAAGGCCAACTGGTGGGCCATATTGTCTTAATTGACCAAGAAATTACAGCCGCTTGCGAGGAGCTGAAAATTCCGACTGATTCGGAAGATGTTTTAATGTTGCGTCATGTCGTTTTAGCACATCATGGCGAGTTGGAATGGGGCTCACCCGTGCGTCCGCAAGTCAAAGAAGCCGAAATTATTCATTACTTGGATCAGTTGGATGCGAAAATTAATATGATGGAAGACGCTTTAGAGAAGACGGAACCGGGCGACTTTACTGGAAAAGTATGGGCCCTAGAAAACCGCCGCTTCTATAAGCCGACCTTTACCGATCCGGACGTCAAATAAGTAAGGATTCCATTTAAAAAGAATATGAAAAATTTGAGAATCATTTAAATCAGCCATTTTATGTGGTATATTATTCAAGTGTTCACGGAAAGCGCGTGAATGATTTTCGAAACTTAGAATAAAAAGTAGGAAGTGTATCTTAGATATGAAAAAAATCTTATTAAGTGCGTTTGCGACCTCTGCTCTATTGCTTGCCGGCTGTGCAGACGAGGGTGCGGAAGTAGCTTCAACGGAAGCGGGCCGTATTCGCGAACAAGATCTTTACGAAGAAATGAAAAATGAACCGCTGCAGGGTGGCATGACTGTTGGCGAAACAGTTCTTCAAAAGATGCTGTTACAAGACGTTTTTGACCATTTATATGGCGACCAAGTAACAGAAGAAACCGTCGATGCAGAGCTTGAAGAATCGGCCGAAATGGTCGGAGGAACCGTTGAAGAATACGAAGAATTGCTTGAAATGCAAGGAATGGATATCCAATTTGTCAAAGACAATATTCGTTTAACGCAGCTATTCCGTGCAGCGATTGCGGACCGGGTAGAGATTACCGAAGAAGAAATCGAACAAGCGTATGAAGACGGTCGTCCAATGACAGCACAACATATTTTGGTAGAAGATGAAGAGACAGCCAATGAAGTCATTACCCAGTTGGAAGAAGGCGCAGACTTTGGCGAGCTTGTCACAGAATATTCGCAAGACCCGGGCAGCTTGGAAACTGAAGGAACGTATACGTTTGGTACAGGTGAAATGGTGCCAGAATTTGAACAAGCTGTGCAAGAATTAGAAGTGGACGAGACAACTTCAGAACCGGTTGAAAGTGAGCATGGCTACCATGTTATTCGTCGGTTAGCGCCTGAAGAAGAATATGCCTCACTTGAGGATCAACGCGATGCGATTGAGCGTGGTTTGCTGGAAGACTATATGAACGATCAGCAATTTATGGCTAAAATGGTCACAGAACTTGCAGAAGAAGCAAATGTACAAATATCGGATGAAGACTTAGCAGGTGCAATGGCCGCTTACATGCCTCAAGATGAAGTCCCAATTGAGTCGGAGACGGAAGATACTGAAGGTGTGGAAGAAACAGACGAATCGGCTGAAGACGCCGGAGCGGAAGAAGAGACAACTGAAGAAGCGCCAAAAGCAGAAGAAGAACCTGCGGAAGATGCCGACCAATAAGCTTTTCATTCTTAAGAGAAAGACCCAAGCCACATTTTTAGGCGGGGGTCTTTCTCTTTTTTGTTTTTACTGAATAAGCTTGCGTCTGCTTGCCTATTTTAAGCTTCCATTCGCGAAGCTGAAAAAAATAAGGCGTTTTGGTAGAAAAAAATGAGTAGACTTGTTAGGGTATTAATCGAGGAGGACGATTAGAATGAAAGAAAGATTTAGGGAACATTTTTTAGGTGAAAGAGAAGCAGGGTACAACTTGTCGTGGGGTGCAATATTTGCTGGGGTGGTGACTTTCTTAGCCCTATTTATTGTGTTTTCAACGCTTGGATCAGCAATTGGCTTTGGTGTCATTGACTTTATGTCAGGCAATCCATTCAGCGGACTAGGGACAACGGCCATTTTATGGACGATCTTAACTGCACTACTATCATTCTTTGGCGCAGGTTTTGTGTCAGGGGTTGCCGCTAGACGTATTGGTTTGCTTCATGGTTTTGTCACTTGGGCAGCGAACATGGTTGTTTTAGTGATTTTTATCGGTATGATTTTAACTTCGCTCTTATCCATGGCTGGCTCAGCGATTAGTGGCGCGGCCAATGTAGCAGGAAGTGCGATTGGCACAGGCGCGGATGCAGCCACAACGGTTGTATCAGAAGGCTTTAATACGCTGACGGACAACGTCAATGTTGAGCAAGAAGAAGTCGAACAACAAACGCGTGACATTTTAGAAGGCACAGGCATTGAAGAGTTGCAACCTGAATACATCCAAAGTCATTTAGATGGTGCAACGACTGATATTCAAGAAGCTGGACAAGAAGTGATTGTTAATCCAGAAAATGCCGATCAAATCATTAATGATTTAGGCGACCAATTGAGTACCCGAGTCGAAGATGTTGGGCAAGCAGTGGATGAAGAAGCCATTTCAAATTCGGTTGAACAAAACACTGATTTAACAGGACCAGAGGCAGAAGAAGCGACACAAAATGCCATTGCAGCGGTTGAACAAACCCAACAAACAGCGCAAGATGCAATTAGCAGTGCACAAAATGGCATTGACCAATTACGAACAGAAATTGATCAAGCCGTTCAATCCCTGCAACAAACAGCGGATCAAGCGACAACGACGAGCGCATGGACATTGGCTGGACTATTCTTAGCACACGTCATCATGGCCGTTGTTTCAGCTTTAGGCGGACTATTCGGTTCAAACCTAACCAAAGACTCGCCACGTGAACAACGCGTATAAAAATAGTTGAATAAAGAAACCGAAACCTCGGCTTTCCATTGGATTGGAAAGAGAGGTTTCTTTTTTTGTCAAAATGGGGGAGCGTAACTTCGCCATAAATAAATTATAGCGTAGTTAGAAGATTTAGCTTTGCCATAAATAAATTACAGCGTAGCTAGAAGGTTTAACTACGCTATCAATAAATTATAGTGGAGTAAAAGTAAAAATGAGTCTTGAACCAAACAAAAAAGGCTAGAAAATCCGTTTCGATGAATTTTCTAGCCTTTGTATTGGAAAAAGATTTACTCATTTTCAGAATTTGTATCTTGTGTGATTTGCTCAACCGGTAAATCATCAGTCTTTCGTTCGATACGGTTTTGCATAGTTTCAACTTCTTGCTTAATTACATCCACGCCGTCATTGATTCGACGCGAATACACTTGAGCTTCTGTTTTAAAATCATCCGCAAGGTGCATTATTTCAGGTAAGGGACCCGTTTGCAATTTGGCCACTTCCACTTTCAAGTTGTTCACCGATGCTTGAACCGTTGAAAATTTATCCTGGACATTTTCGACATTGCCTTTTGTTGCGTGGTAATATTCTTTGACAAACTCCCGATTCTCTTTACCTGTCCGAGGTGTCCGAAGCAATACGTACGATCCACTTAAAACGGCACCAATTGACGCAGTTAGCATAAAACCAAACATTTAAGATTCCTCCACTTCGTTTACAATATTGTTTTGTATAGTGTCCAATTCATCATCTGAGTATTTCTCTTCATTGTGCGCCCACTTTAAGCCAAAATCATCATCATCTGAGTAACGCGGCAATAAATGAATATGACTGTGAAAAACCGTTTGCGAAGCGACTTCTTCATTGTTGACTAAAAGGTTTAACCCTTTCACATCCGAATCAAAATCCCTTAAGGCACGCGCCACTTTGGGAACGGCCGCAAATACCTGTCTGGCCAATTCTTCATCGTAATCAAAAAGATTTCGAATATGTTTTTTTGGAATCAGTAGCGTATGCCCAGGCGTCACTTGGGAGGTGTCTAGAATCGCAAACACATGCGCATCCTCATACACCTTGCGACTAGGAATATCGCCGTCACGAATCATACAAAAAATGCAATCTGACATGTTACCGGCCTCTTTCTATAAGTAAGTTACCTTTATTTTAGCACGAAGCCTTTTTAAAATGAAAGAATTGCCATTCAATCGCCATTAAATTTCACGCGCAAGCTGCTTTAAGAAATCCACCATGAACTGCGTGCGCTTTTTGGCTTCAAATTTTCCGCCCTCAGTATTCATCTGCTTCTCGAGTAACAGCAATTTTTCGTAAAAATGATTCACCACACTCGTTCCTTGGCGGTAATTTTCCGCCGTCAACTCCTCAGGCGAGCGCGGGTTGTCCTCTGTATATAAAGGTTGGCCCTGACTGCCGCCATAATAAAA
Source organism: Atopostipes sp. (assembly GCA_043425375.1). Classification (GTDB taxonomy): domain Bacteria; phylum Bacillota; class Bacilli; order Lactobacillales; family Carnobacteriaceae_A; genus Atopostipes. Next base: position 11,230 of record JBHWQC010000049.1, on the reverse strand, counting down.
AGCTCGGGCAATGCCAATCGCTCCCATCGCATCCAGACGGTCCGCATCTTGGACAATTTGTCCCGCAAGACTCAATTCCTTTTTCTCTACTAGATTTTTTGCATACGATAAATGCTGAATGATTTCTAAAATTTCAGCTGCCTGGGCTTTGGAAGCTTTGTGTGCTAAAAGCAGCCGCTCTATCTGCGCGGGTGACTGCCGATTTTCAGCTGCTAGCTTCTCGTCAATTGTATCGTGCAGCCAACAAGCGGCGCGAATGATTTCTATCTTGGCCACGTCTAAGTCCGGCGGCACAATTTTTCGGGCATTTTCTTCCACGCGTAAAGCGTGCTGCCAATCGTGTCCCGTTTGGTCTTTTTGTAAAATGGTTTCTACAAATGTTTTAATGGCTGCTAAGTCCACTAAAAGTCCTCCTTTTTATATCTTTGAAATAGTATAACACAGCCGCTGACAAAAAAAGAGAAACAATTCCTTTCAAAGGATGCTAAGTTTTCGATAAAATGAATACAACAAAATTGCCAAAGGAGTGTGCGTGTCAAATGACCCAAAAGATGCATTACGGAAAAGATTACAAAAAATTACCTGTCTACAGCACCAAATCGGGCCAAGGGGTGGAAGTTCGTCCCGATGTGTATGCCTTTACCGACCAAATTGCCAATGTGATATTTGTGGGGGAGCCGAATCAGCCCGACTTCGTGCTGATTGACACAGGTATGCCCAAACGAGCAGAGGTGATTATTCAAGCGGCCAAAGAACGTTTTGGCCAACAGGCAAAAGCAAAAGCTATCCTTCTCACCCATGGCCATTTCGACCATGTAGGAGGCGTGATTGAGTTGATTGAAGAATGGAACACCCCTGTTTATGGCCATCCGGTCGAGTTTCCTTATTTAACCGGCGACAAGTCGTATCCGAAACCGGATATGACCGTTGAAGGAGGCTTGGTGGCTAAACTGTCGCCTGTATTTCCAACGGATCCTATCGACATTTCAGCACATCTGCAGCCTTTGCCGGCATATGGCACGGTGCCTGAACTGCCCGATTTTGAGTGGATCCACGTTCCAGGTCACACCATCGGTCAAGTCGCGCTGTTTCGAAAAGCAGATGGTTTATTGTTTTCAGCCGATGCTTTTGTGACGACGAAACAAGAAAATCTGTACCAAGTAGCGACGCAACAAGTGGAAATTTCCGGTCCGCCCCGATACCTCACGCCCGATTGGAAAAAAGCAGAAGAATCGGTCCGCACGTTGTATGATTTGAAGCCTCAAACGGTAGTAGCTGGACATGGCCAACCCGTCTCAGGCGAAGTGCTGCAAAAAGGACTCACCAAACTGGTTGAACATTGGAATGAAATAGCTGTGCCCAATCAAGGCCGATACGTCGATAAAAAGAACGACAAGTAAACGCAACACACACTGTTTTACGATTCGTGTTCAGGGTGTCTCTAATGTCTGGAATTTGATTTGAGAAATCATGCGGCTTGTTGTATGATAAAGGTCTTATGGTATGTAAAGGTACCAATGTAGTAGAACGAAAAGAGGAGACAGACAATGACGTTAAAAGTGGCCAATTTAACGGGCGGCTATACAAGACACCCTGTGATTCAAGACCTTTCCTTTGAAGTCGGCGATGGTGAAATCGTAGGCTTAATTGGTTTAAATGGGGCAGGAAAAAGTACGACAATCAAGCATATTATGGGCTTAATGGAACCCTTCTCCGGTAAAATTGAAGTCGACGGGTTGACGCTCAAAGAAGAGCCGATTGCCTACCGGAAAAAACTCTCTTTTATCCCAGAAACACCAATGGTTTACCGCAGTTTAACCTTAAAAGAGCATCTGGAAATGACAGCAATGGCTTATGATATTCCGTTTGCCACTGTGATGGAGCGGGCGGAGGCCCTGCTGGCATTGTTTCGTTTAGATAAACGACTCAATTGGTTTCCGCAAGATTTCTCAAAAGGAATGCGGCAAAAAGTGATGATTACCAGTGCCTTAGTGACGGATCCAGATTTAATGGTCGTTGATGAGCCGTTTATTGGACTGGATCCGATTGCCATTTGGGATTTTGAACAGCTCTTACTTGAGCGTAAAGCCAAAGGCAACTCGATTTTAATGAGCACCCATGTGTTGCAGAATGCGGAGAATATTTGTGATTCCTTTGTGATTATCCATAATGGAGAAATTTTTGCCAAGGGGACGACGGCTGAACTGGCAGAAGCGTTCAATTTGCCAGATGCGGATTTAGAACAAATCTATCGGTATGTCGCACGGGAAGAAGGCTTTCGCAATGATGCTTGATGGCCTGTTTAAAAAACGCCAAACCAATTACATCAAAGAATTGATGCGGTATGGGCGCTTAATTTTTAATGATCATTTTGTCTTAATTTTACTGCTGCTCTTTGGCGCAGGCGGCTATGTCTACTCGCACTATTTAGAAACTGTGGCTTTGGGGGCTTTGACGCCTAGAGTCCTGGTCGCTTTTCTTTATTATTTAGTAGTGTCGACAGGTTCGGTGAATTTACTTTTAGAACCGGCCGATCAAATTTTTCTCTTGCCAAAAGAAATGGCCTTTAAACAGATTTTCAAAAAAAGAACCGCACAAAGCTTTCTTTTGTCCCTTTTCTCGGTAGCCCTTGTTGTAGTGGTGACTTGGCCTATCTTTGTGGCGACGTTGAATGCGCCAATACGTGACTTGTTTTTTATTTTTTTGGCTTTAGCTAGTCTAAAAGCGTTGAATCTATTTGTAAAGATTTTGCCGTTTTTTGAACAAAAAAAAGAGCCACTTTTAAAAGCACGATGGGGTATCTTAGCGCTTAAACTAGTCCTTATTCTAGCGCTGTTGTTTTTCAATCGCGTTGGCCCGAGCTTGCTTGTTTTTGTACTGGCTGCGGGGGTAGGTTATTTCTTTTTTACGGATAAATGGTTTTCCTTACCACTCTTTAATTGGCCGGCAATGATTGAGGCAGAGGGGAAGCGGCTGCAGCGGGTGTACCGGTTTATTGGTCTCTTTGCGACAGTTCCCAATATTGAAACAAATATTAAACGCTTGCCGTGGCTTGATTCAGTCCTTGATTGGCTTTCGGCACGAAAGCCGACTGCTCCGTACTATTATCTCTTGCGAACAACTGCCCGAAATTCAGATTACAGCATGTTGGTGATACGCGTGACGATAGTAGGGGCGCTATTGTTGGCGGTGACGGGTTCATGGATCCTTTCAAGTCTCTTACTTGGGCTCTTTTTATACATGCTTGGCTTTCAATTGATTTCTTTGGTCAGTGAAATGGAGCGGGTGCCGCAGTTTAAAATTTATCCCGTTTCTCAAGCCGAAAAAGAAGAAGCGGTGTATCAATTGATTTTTCAAGTCTTAGTTTTTGTGACGATTATACTTGGGCTAGCAAGCAGTTTCCAGCTGGGACTAACTGGTTTGATTCTCCTGCCAGTCGGCTTTGTGTTTGCGTATGGCTTTAGTCACTTGTACGCACCGAGGCGGGTGGAAAAGCTTTATTAAGAAAAAAGAACATACTGTCGCTTGACGGGTCTTCTTTTCACTTATAAAATAAAGAGAGCAGACGCGGAGAACGGAAAGCAAGAAGAGAAATAGTTTTATAAAATTGAGCAAAGGAACGGATAGGTATGGAAATTGAACGAGAATCGGGGTGGAATTTACATCCGATTGGTGGAGAAACGGGTAAAGCGTATATGGGCGTGCGGGACGAAGAAAAGGTCTTTTTAAAGAAAAATTCGTCCCCTTTTTTAGCGGCCTTATCGCTTGAAGGGATCTCGCCGAGGCTGATTTGGACAAAACGGACGGGTAATGGCGATGTGTTGACGGCGCAGGAATGGTGTAATGGACGCACACTCAAAAAAACTGAGATGACTTCGAGTAAAGTAGCAAAAATACTGAGCAAGATTCACCAATCCGACACGCTCAAGCGAATGTTGTACCGGGTAGGCGGCAAGGAAATTAGTGCGGTGGATATTTTAGTTGAATATGAAACGGAACTTTCAAGCGATTTGGCCACCCATCCCGTTCTTGAACAGGCGTATCATTATTTAATGAACGAATTGCCGCTTGGGTATACAGAAGAAGATATTCGCGTATGCCATGCGGATATTTCAAGTGAAAATATGCTGCTGTCAGATGAAGGCGAGTTGTTTATTGTGGATTGGGATACGACAGTGCTGACAGATTATTTGTATGACATCGGCCAATTGTTTGCTCGCTATATTGACATGGACGACTGGAGTAAATGGCTGACAGCAAACAAGTTGGCGTATACAGAAAATGAGAAAAAACGAGTCTATTGGTATGCTATTATTCATTTGTTATTTGACATCAAAGACGCCCACAAGAAAATTCGCTACAATAAAATGAACGCCCTCATTTTAAAACTGAATCGCTGGTTAGAAGATGGCGCCTTCAATTAAGTTTTGATTAATCGAAGCATCGGGAAACCGGTGCTTTTTTTGAGCCTATAGAAAAAAGACGGCCCCTCAGTGAGTGCCGTCTTTTGAAAGAATGATTATACTTTATAGATATCCATCAAAGCGCCCGTATAGGCATCCGCCACGAATTCATATTGCACCACTTCGCCCTTTTCATAACGAGAAATACCCCCATAGTACACTTTCGTGTTATAGGAATATTTTTTCCAAGGTACTTTTGTCATTTCAATCCAAGAGCCTTCAATCGGCCCATCCGCTTTAAATTGTTCTTTGACGCGATTTAGTATTTTGTCAGCATTCATAGGTACTTTTTGATCCAACAGGAAAAAAGTAAAGAAGCCGAATAGAAAAGAAAGCACGGAAGTGATGAAGACAATGGGTAAAAACCAGCTTTTTTGTTTTTGATTCTGCATAATAATCCTCCTTAACCAAACATCATTCTGAAATTGTTATGTCTATTCTAGCACAATTCATCCAAACTTGTCATATCATTCAAAGAAAACTCTTACAAAAGGGGTTCATTTGCGAAGCGAAACCGACAACTAATAGAGCTTGCAAGATTTGAAAAAATCGTCTTTTGAAATGGTCAGCGGTTCAATCGCCTGGGGTTTTTGTGTATAATGTATAATAAGTACGAACCAAATTTTGGGAGGATTAAATACATACATGAATGAGAAACGTTTTGAATTAATTAAAAAGCTGACGGAAGTCCAAAGCGCGAGTGGCTTTGAGCACAACATCCGGGAAGCAATCCGGGAAGAAATCACTCCGTATGTGGATGAAGTCGCGCAAGACGGCCTGGGCGGGATTTTTGGGCTGCGGCGTTCAGCCGACACAGAGGCGCCGACCGTAATGATCGCCTCACATATGGATGAGGTCGGCTTTATGGTGGGCTCAATTACCGATGAAGGGTTTTTCCGAGTGGTGCCCTTAGGCGGTTGGAATCCGCAAGTCGTTTCTGCCCAACGCTTCACTCTGCAAACACGCAAAGGCAACTATCCAGTGGTGTCGTCCTCAATACCGCCGCATTTACTGCGCGGGAAAGAGGCAAAGTCGCAAAAAGTGGAAGATATTTTATTTGACGGCGGTTTTGAATCCAAAGAAGAAGCCGAAGAATATGGGGTGCGCCCAGGGGACACTCTCGTACCTGATGTGGAAACCATCAAAATGGCAAACGGCAAGCGTATTTTAGGTAAAGCATGGGATAACCGCTACGGTGTGACGGCAGTCATTGAAGCGTTGCGTGATTTGAAAGACGAGCAGCTGCCCAATCACTTGGTGGCTGGTGCGAATGTGCAAGAAGAAGTGGGCTTGCGCGGAACAAAAGGGTCCGTGCGTAAATTTAATCCGGACGTCTTTTTTGCAGTGGATTGTTCGCCAGCGGATGACGTCTACGGCAATTCAGATTCCTTTGGCAAGCTAGGCGAAGGTACGCTGATTCGCATTCAAGATCCGGGCTTCATTTTATCCAAAGAAATGCGTGAATTCTTGCTGGATACGGCAGAAACGCACAACATTCCTTATCAGTATTATGTGTCCAAAGGCGGAACCGACGCCGGCGCTGCCCATCAGCTGAATGAAGGCGTGCCAAGCGGAGTCATCGGCATGGTCGCGCGCTATATTCACACGCACCAGACAATTTTTCATATCGACGACTATGAAGCGGCACTTGAAATGGTGAAACAGGTCATTTTAGGCTTGGACAAGAGTACTGTTGAGACGATTTCACCGAAATTCCATTAAAAAGAGGGAGAAGAAAAAATGTTAGTTTCAAGTTATAACAACAAAGCATTTAATGATTTACTAGTTATCATGTTTAAAAAAATTGACGATGACCACCAAGAATTTGAACAAAACGGCGATATTACACGATTGGTCGACAAAACATCCGGCGATACCGTAGGCTTCAACTTCCATGCCGCTTCGCAAATCATTGAGATTGAGCAGAGTGGACCCCTTACACTCTCGAAACAACAAATCGAGGCGTTAAACGACGCCTTAGAGGCAGCGGGGTTTGAAGGCGAGCTGGTGGCCGATACTGAGCCTAAATTAGTCGTTGGCTACGTGAGAGAATGCGAACCGCACGAGGACTCGGATCATTTATCCGTGACGCAAACCGAAGTCGATAATGGCGAAGTGCTACAAATTGTGTGCGGCGCCAAAAATATCGCCAAAGGGCAAAAAGTAGTGGTTGCTAAACCCGGTATGGTCATGCCTGATGGTTTAGTAATTTGGCCTGGCGAATTGCGTGGAGTAGAAAGTCAGGGCATGATTACTTCCGCTAGAGAATTAGGGGTAGATGTACCTGAAGAAATGCACACAGGTATTTTAGTATTAGGTGACGAGGCCGAAACAGGCACTGCTTTCACCTTTTAACTCGCATTTAAATAAAAACAGCAAGGAGGAGTTTCAATGGGGCACTATGACGGGCCTAGCATTTATAAAAAAGAGCAGACACAAATCAAACCGATAAATGTCAAAAGACAAGCCAGACGGCTGCCAAAATATGAATTGCCTAAGACTGTGCGTACGCGAGACAATCTACAAAAAGAAGCGCAGAACTATATGAAAACTCCCTCCTCTGTGAATCGGCGTTTTCGCAGCACAAGAATTCCAAATAGTTTGCAGCATCTAGAAGGCTGGAAGCAGAATCGGCACAATCACCAATTGATTCAGGCAATTCGCGAGCGTTTAATGGTGGAATATTCGGAGTATCTCCTGTTTGAGGAGCGAATAACAAAAGAGCCCCAAGAAGGGCCACAGACCACTTTTGAGCTTCATCTGGAACCGGAGTTAAAAAAGGAAGAGAAGCCTGAAGGATATGACGCTAACACCGACACGTCAAATAAGGTCACGTTAAACAAAAAAGAAGACGCAGCCTTCCAATTTAGGCAAAAGAAACCGGTGAAAAAGCAGCAGAGCAATACTCTTGACAACTCGTTTTTAGATGAAAAAAATATCCGAAAATAAAAGCACAGGATTCATTTTTTAGAAACAATGTGCTATACTAAATGTGAACTAAGAAAGAACTTATTTGAAACTTTTTGACTCTGGTCGGTGAGAGACGTCCAATTGCAGTCAAAAGCCAAGGGTTGCGGCGTTCACAGGCGACGGTCGACGCAGTCACTCGATACACCATCGAAAGACAACGGAAGACAATCGAATGAGGAGCAAGCAACAATCAAATATACAAAAAACCCGTAAAGGCTCATCAAGGATTCATGAGGTGAGCCTTTATATTTTGTTTGAAAATGTCTTGAATTCGCAACAATCTTAATGAAATTGTTACACAAGCTCTAGTAATTTGACCGTTTTTGTTCTATTATAAACCAGCTAGAATTGAGAAATTAAACAACATGGAGGCACATAATGAATCGCGAAACTATTTATCATTTTGTAGGCATCAAAGGCTCCGGTATGAGTGCATTGGCGCTTATTTTACACGAAGAAGGTTTTAAGGTCCAAGGATCGGATGTCAGCAAATACTTTTTCACACAAAAACTATTAGAAGAAAATCACATTCCTATATTTGAATTCAATGCTGAAAATATTCAAGAAGGACTCGTTGTCATTGCGGGGAATGCTTTCCCAGACACGCATGAAGAAATTGTGCGCGCAAACGAACTCGGCCTTGAAGTGATTCGCTACCACGACTTTATCGGCAAGAAAATCACCAACCACACGAGCGTGGCCATTACCGGCTCACACGGAAAAACCACCACCACCGGCTTAATGTCGCACGTAATCAGCCACATTGAAAATGCCAGCTACTTAATCGGCGACGGCACGGGACACGGAGTCGAAAATGCGGAGTACTTTTTGCTGGAAGCCTGTGAGTACCGCCGCCACTTCCACGCCTATAAAGCAGATTATGCGATTATTACGAATATTGACTTTGACCACCCGGATTATTTTACAAGCATCGATGACGTCACCCAGGCTTTTGAAACATTTGCGAAGCAGACCAAAAAGCGCGTCATTGCTTGCGGGGACGATGAACGCCTTCGGAAAATGGAAGTGCAGATCCCAGTTACGCTATACGGTTTAGACGACGGCAACGATGTGCAGGCGAAAAATATTGTGAAAGATACCGACGGGTCGACATTTGACGTGTATATCGATGGCGAAATGTACCATAAATTTGATATTCCTGCCTTTGGCGACCACAATATTCAAAATGCTTTGAGTGTGATTGCGTTTGCCTATCATGAAGGTTTGGATGTGGAAGAAGTGGCGAAACACTTGGCGACTTTCCCAGGGGTGAAGCGCCGTTTTTCAGAAAAAGTGATTAGCGATACCGTCTTGATTGATGACTACGCGCATCATCCCGCAGAAATTGATGCAACGATTGATGCCGCGCGTCAAAAATACCCGGATCGAGAAATTGTCGCCGTGTTCCAACCGCACACGTTCACGCGGACGGTGGCCTTAATGTCTGAGTTTGCCGAATCCTTGAGCCAAGCGGATGCCATCTACCTGTGCGAGATCTTTACGTCCGCCCGCGAAGCCAGTGGCGATGTAAAAATCAGCGACTTGATGGAGAAGATTGAGAACGCGAAAGATGTGTTAGCCATCGACGATTTGTCTCCGCTTTTGGATTATAAAGGCGAAGTGGTCGTGTTTATGGGTGCCGGCGATATTGAGAAGTATGAGCAGGCCTTTCAACAGACTCTGCTTGATTTAGAAAAGACCATACATTAATAAAGTTTGTATACAAAAAGCAGTTGGAGCCTGAGGCTCAAACTGCTTTTTTGGTGCTTTGAGAGGGAGGTAGTAGAGTTTAACCACTATATAATTATTTTATGTAGTGTTTAAACGTCCTAATCACTATGTAATTAATTTATGTAGTGTTTAAACAGTCTAACCACTACGTAACTATTTTATATAGTGTTTAAACGTTCTAACCACTATGTAATTAATTTATATAATGGTTAAAATAACTACTCCCATCTTTCTCACTCAAAGGAACATTTCGCTGAGACGAAATGCACATCGTTAAGATTTTAAAACTAGAAAAGTAGAAATTTGTATGGGAAGTTTCTACCAACACTAAATCCTTAGTATAGTGCTTTTTTGTTAAGATACTTCGCGTATTTCCCGTGCTGAACTTTCGTAAAGTACTGATTTAAAAGATTTACTAGGTAAGGGGCAGACACTTGATTACCCGTAAAAGCCTGCAAATCCCTCCGCGTCATAAAATCATGCTGAAAAGTCAGCACACCGAATTCATGGATCGTTCTCAAAACCGCTTCCCGCCGCAACTCCTCGTGGCCATTCTTACATGTCACAAATTTCCGCGACGACACCACCTCATAACTCCCACACGTCTTGCAATAAATACCGCATCGTCCCGCTAGCACCTCTTCCGGTGAGTACGACTTTAGCGGACCAAACGGATTGAGCGTTTCATTTTTTTCAAAATGGTCGAGCACCGGACGAGAATTAAGCACTTTGTGGTATTGAGCCTCTTCCTCACGAGCAATTTGTTGAATAAAGTGTTTAAACTGATTGCGAGGCACCACTTCTATACCGTCCACAGGAGAATGAATCCGGACCTCATTGTGTTCGCCTACCATCAATAAAGCACCTTTCACAGAAATCGAGCGATTAATAGCACCACAAATGTCTTGTAGATTGGTCAGCGCTTTTTGCGCTTGGTGCACGCTATTTTCTTTCCACTTTCTTCCGTTAATCAAACAGCGGCCGTCTCGATACTCAAAGACGCCCTCATAATTTTTCACCTCAAAAGTATAGTATGTAAAATTGGTTAACAGCACCACATCATTTTCATAGACGCCATACTGGTCCAGCCACAAGTTTTGCAAAATGATCCAGTGCTCTCGTCCGTATTTTTTCAACATATCCATGACATGCTGCTCGCCTTGGGCTCCCTGTTCCAAATTTCGGTACAGGCTTTGTTCTTTTCCAGTCCGCAACAATTCACGACGATGGGCCGCTCTCAAAAAATCCACTTGCGTCGGAATGGGAGAAGTCTTGGATAATTCGGTTTTATAAATATACATAGCATCACCTTCTTCAAAAATTTCCCTCTATATATAACATTACCCATTTTTCCCCGATTCCGTGAAATAAATTTCAAAATATGCAAAAAACTTCTAAGAGCACAAGCTCCTAGAAGTTCTCACTTCAAAATTGCCTTTTACTGCGACTTGAGTGGTTTTTCTTCAGAAGGGTAGACTTTATGATAAACCAGAAACAACAATCCAACCACCCCATACCCGACAACATAGCCAGGATTGTAAAACAAACTCAACTGCGGCGCGTGAATAAAACCAATCGCCGCAAGCACAGCGCCGATTAAAGCCAAGACAGCGGCGCGGTCAAACTGATCATCAATAATAAAGACTAAAATCGCGCCCCAGATTAAGGCCGTAAACATCGCTCCTTGTCCAAGCGGCACAACGGCAGGCGACACGGCCTCTAACGCTTCAGGCGCTGCAGTCGCAAACTTGCTCTGTAAAAAGTTCGCCAAATAAGGGAACATCGCTAACACCACCGCTGGAAAATGCTTCTGCTCCACAGAGGTAAAGGTTTGCACAATCATCGACAAGCCCACAAACACTAAAATCGGCGCAATCGCAGAAAGAGGAATTACTTCGGCCAACACTGCAATAATGCCAAAAGTGGAGGCAAACAAAAATACAATCCCGTTCAGAATCGAGTAGCCCCGGCGCGCATTTTGCCATTTCGCACTCACCGAAGACATATAGACGGTCGTGGGGAAAGTCCCGCCAAAAAAGGCGCCAATAATTGTCCCCATGCCATCG
>JBHWQC010000048.1:0-7307 GCA_043425375.1 Atopostipes sp. | reverse complement strand
TCAACTAGCTCTTCCATTTTCGAAGAATCCAGTCTCTTCATTAAACTGCGTGTTTTCAAAATACTTGTGGCGCTCATTGAAAATTCATCTAAGCCCATGCCTACAAGCAGTGGCACAGCCGTTTGATCGCCTGCCATTTCTCCACACATACCGGTCCATTTGCCTTCTGCATGTGATGCATCAATCACCCGTTTCACTAAACGCAAAATCGATGGGTTATATGGCTGGTATAAGTAAGACACTTGCTCGTTCATGCGGTCCGCGGCCATTGTGTATTGGATTAAATCATTGGTTCCAATACTGAAGAAATCCACTTCCTTTGCAAATTGGTCAGCAAGTACTGCCGTAGATGGAATTTCTACCATAATACCCACTTGAATATCGTCGGCCACTTCAACGCCGTCCGCTTCTAAATTCGCTTTTTCTTCATGGTAAATGCCTTTCGCTTCGCGGAATTCTTGTAACGTCGCAATCATCGGGAACATAATACGCAATTTCCCGTAGACAGACGCGCGTAAGAGCGCACGTAATTGTGTCCGAAAAATGTCGTCTTTGTCTAAACTCACACGAATCGCACGGTACCCTAAGAACGGGTTCATTTCTTCCGGCAGATCTAAGTAAGGCAATTCTTTATCCCCGCCAATGTCCATTGTACGGACAACGACCGGATGATCGCCCATGCCTTCTAAGACTTCTTTGTAAGCCTCGAACTGTTCGTCTTCGGTGGGCAGTTCTGTTGAATCCATATAGAGGAATTCTGTCCGGTATAAACCGATTCCTTCTCCACCGTTGTCTAACACACCTTCTAAATCGCGCGGCGTACCAATGTTTCCAGCTAATTCAAATTGTTTGCCGTCCGCTGTGACAGAAGGTTCGTCTTTCAAAGTTTCCCACTCTTTTTTCAACGCATCAAATTCCGACGCTTTTTTCTCAAAAGCAGCAATGTCTTCGTCAGAAGGATTTGTTGTAACTTTTCCTTCTACACCATCGACTAACAGCCATTCGCCCTCTGAAACCAAATCGGTAATATTTCCAGTACCGACAATTGCTGGAATTTCAAGCGAGCGAGCCATAATCGCTGAGTGAGATGTTCGGCCACCAATATTTGTAACAAACGCTTTGACATATTGTTTGTTCAATTGAGCCGTATCACTTGGCGTCAAGTCATACGCAACAACAATGACTTCCTCATCGATGGTTGCCGGATTCGGCAAAGAAACTCCTAATAAACTGGCTAGGACCCGTTTACGGACGTCACGAATATCGGCCGCACGTTCTTGCATATAAGGATTGTCTTCCATACCTTCAAAGATTGTAATAAAATTTTCTGTCACTTGCTCATAAGCGGCTTCCGCATTGATTTGCTCATTTTTAATGACTTCTTCCGTTTGTGTGACCATATCCGGATCTGTCAGCATCATTAAATGGGCATCAAAAACTTGCGCTTCTTCTTCACCCAATGACTGTTCAGCAATTGAGCGAATGCGTTCGATTTCCTTTTTAGAAGCTTCGACTGCTCCATCAAAGCGCTCAACTTCCGCATCCGTATCATTAACAGAGACCTTTTTTACGGATAAATCCGGTTCAACAAGAGGGTAAACTTTCGCATGAGCATAACCGTCGCTTGCAGCAATTCCAGTTATTGTTTTGCTCATCTCTATTCCCCTAGTCCTTCGCTCTTCATTGTCGCACGGATACCTTCCATCGCTTCCACTTCGTCGTCACCTTCAGCAGTAATGGTTACGTCAGCGCCTTGACCTACACCAAGAGACATAACGCCCATGATTGATTTCAAGTTAACAGACTTTCCGTTATATTCTAACGTGATGTCTGAGCTGTATTTTCCAGCCGTTTGTACCAACATAGTAGCTGGTCGCGCGTGAATTCCTGTTGCTGCTGTAATATTAAAGTCTTGTTTTTCCATTATGATATTCCCCTTTTATCTTCTGTATTGTATTTTGAAAGATAAAAATACATCAGTCCCCAAGATATGGGACTTACTCGAAAGCATTTTCATCATTCGTCTATACAAGATTACCATTTTTAAACGATATTCTCAACTAATATTTATTGTGCTTTTCATTCTCAAGCAAAAGCCCCCTTTTTTGAAAAAAATCTTTCGATTTTAAGGGGTTTGACTTGAAAGTCAGAGTTGGTCAGAGTATAATAAGTTAAGAAAGGTCAGTAATGGTCAATTAAGGCTAAGTGTGTAAACCGCTTGGACTGACTTTTCCCAAAATTACTATTACAATAAACTTACAAGAAATTTGAAAGGATGTGCACGTATGCTTTGTGAAAGATGTAGAGAAAATGAAGCTACGATTCATTTAACAACGAGAGTTAATGGTCAAAAACGTGAAATTGACGTGTGCCAGAGATGTTATCGAGAAATTAGACAACAATCCAATTTATCAGGACCAACGAGAGGGTCTAGCTCAAGAGATCCCTTTGGCTTTGGCGGATTTGATGATATTTTCCGTGCGATGAGCAGTGCGGGGCAGCCACAAAGACCACAGCAAGCTTTCCCTGGTCAAGGAGGCGGCAATCAGCCACCACAAGATGGCGATGGACGCGGCGGTTTGCTCGGTGAATTTGGAATCAACTTAAATGAGATGGCCCGCGAAGGAAAAATTGATGGAGTCATCGGCCGGGATGAAGAGATTGAACGTGTGAGTGAAATTCTAAATCGTCGCCGTAAAAATAACCCAGTGCTAATCGGTGAAGCCGGAGTTGGTAAAACTGCAATTGTTGAAGGTATGGCCTTGAAAATCATCAACGGCGAAGTCCCTCAAAAATTAGCAAACAAAGAAATTATCCAACTTGACGTGGCTTCTTTAGTATCCGGTACAGGCATCCGCGGACAATTTGAAGAGAAGATGCAGCAATTGGTACAAGAATTGCAAGACGATCCAAATATTATCTTATTCATTGATGAGATTCACCAAATCGTTGGCGCCGGATCAGCAGAAGGAAGCAATACCGACGCTGGGAATATCTTGAAACCTGCGCTTGCACGCGGTGATATTCAACTGATTGGTGCGACGACTTTAAATGAGTACCGAGTGATTGAAAAAGATTCGGCCCTCGAACGTCGCCTGCAACCTGTTCGTGTAGATGAGCCAACATTAGATGAAACGTACACGATTTTAACCGGTATCCAAAAACAATATGAAGATTATCATCATGTGAAATACAGCGATGAAGCGATTCGTGCAGCGATTGATTTATCCGACCGCTATATTCAAGATCGTTTCTTACCGGATAAAGCCATCGACTTACTCGACGAATCCGGATCCAAGAAAAACTTGACGATTCAAGTACGCGATCCAGAAGCGATTCAAGAACAAATCGATCAAGCGGAAAAACAAAAAGAAGCAGCCACTGAGCGAGAAGATTATGAAAAAGCAGCCTTCTATCGCGATCAAATTACTAAATACGAAGAAATGCTCGAACAACAAGTCCCTGAATCCGATACACCAGTTGTCAAAGAAGAGGATATCATCAACATTATTGAGATTAAAACGGGTATCCCTGTTGGCGAGTTGAAAGAAAAAGAACAAACACAATTGCGTGATATGGACAGAAACTTAGCTGAAATTGTCGTCGGACAAGATCAAGCAATTGATAAAGTCACGCGGGCCGTACGTCGAAACCGAATTGGCTTACGTAAAACAAACCGTCCGATTGGTTCTTTCTTATTCGTTGGACCAACGGGAGTAGGTAAAACAGAGTTAGCCAAAGCGTTGACGTATGAATTGTTCGGCAGCCGTGATGCCTATATTCGCTTAGACATGAGTGAATATATGGATCGACACAGTACGTCGAAATTAATTGGTTCACCACCAGGATATGTCGGCTACGATGAAGCGGGTCAATTAACAGAACAAGTTCGCCGCAACCCTTACAGCTTAATTTTAGTCGATGAAGTGGAAAAGGCGCATCCAGATGTCTTAAATATGTTCCTGCAAATTATGGAAGATGGACGCCTGACGGATTCACAAGGTCGTACTGTCGACTTTAAAAATACGATTATCATTATGACAAGTAACGCGGGTACAGGCGCCGTTGAAGCTAATGTTGGTTTCGGAGCCGCTTTAGATGGTACGCAACAATCCATCTTAAACCAATTAGGCAGCTACTTTAAGCCTGAATTCTTAAACCGTTTTGATGCGATTGTAGAGTTCAGCTCCTTATCGAAAGAAAACCTATTAGGTATTGTCGATATTATGCTGGAAGAAATCAACGATTCAATGGCCAATCATGATATTGAAATTAATATTGATCAGGCCGCAAAAGAGAAGTTGGTTGATTTAGGCTACGACCCAGATATGGGCGCGCGTCCACTTCGCCGAGTGATTGAAGAGCATATTGAAGATAAAATTGCTGAATTCTATTTGGAAAATCCAGACGTCGGTGAAATTTTTGTAACGACTGATGACGATGGTGAGATTGTTGTCTCCCGCCGTGCAGATGGGTCAGAAGAATCAGAAGATGCACCAGAAAATAACAGTATTGAAATTGAAGACGCAAAAGAAATTGAAGCAGAAGATGAAAACGATGATTCAACCGAAGAGTAAACTTTAATAGGTCTACTCCTTGCCACCTGTTCCCTTTTTGGGAGCGGGTGGTTTTTTTATTTTATTCCTCTTCCCTGCTTCATTTTCAAATTTCAAGGCAGCTTCCGCAATAGAGTAAAGACAAAAACCGAGAAGACTTGGCTGTCCTCTCGGTTTTTTTATTGGTCTCTCTCGAATGGATAAAATTTTACCTCATACTGATCATTCAATTGATCTAAAGTCGTAAACATTCGGATAACTTGTTCACTATAGCCATCCATCTCTTCCAAATATTTATGCACATGGGTAAAATGAATCACTGTCGGTTCTGTTTCTTCATTTAAGACATCCCATAAAGCATCCAAATTTCGTCCGAAATGGTCCGGCAAATGGAAGGCTTCCTCAAATGCATCATAGAGTCGGTTTTTTGTCGTCAACAGTCGTCCATCTAAAATAACTTCTTTCATTGCGACTCATCTCCTACTTCTAGCGCTTCAAAGGATTCGTAATGGTCATTGGTGTAAAAATAATCGCCATCGTCTGAATACACTAAACGTTTGGCATTGCGATGCCCGCCGTCATATTCAATATCCGCTTCCCGATACTCGCCTTCTTCAGGCAGCAAGCCTTCAAAGTTCCCAAAATAGTCGCCGCCGATACTAGCGCCTGGTGCCACATCCCATAAGTTCCCTTCGCTCGCGACCCAGCCCAATTCTCTTGCTTCTGCTTTGGTCAGATAATTGGCCGGGAGCTCCCCATATTGATCTAAATACATTGCGACTTCTTCTGCGGTATCATACGCTTTACCCTCAACGACTTCTACTTGAGCGGCTGTTGTTTCCTTATTATCTGTTGGTGTATCGATCTCTTCCGGGGTCGCTATGATACCGCACGCGGTTAGAAAGAAACCGATGAGTACCAGCAGGAAGCCCTTTTTAAAATGGTTTTTATGCATATAATCGCCTCAATCTTTATTTTCTCTCTTCCATTTTACGGAAAAAAGGGGTTGGATTCTAGAGTAACGAATAGAGTTCAGCATCCGGGTACTTGTCTTGGAACCAGCGGAGCGAGAAGTCGCTGTCAAACAGAATGACTGGCTCGTCGTAGCGGTCTTTTGCAAGCATGCTTCGGCTCGTGCTCATCGATTCGTCCAGATCGTCCGGGTTGATCCAGCGCGCGATTTTATTGCCCAGCGGCTTCATGACCACTTCCGAGTTGTACTCGTTGTTCATCCGGTGTTCGAACACTTCAAACTGCAGCTGGCCGACCGCACCCAAGATGTACTCGTCGGTGTGGTAGGTTTTGTACAGCTGAATGGCCCCTTCTTGGACCAGCTGCTGGATCCCTTTGTGGTAGGATTTTTGCTTCATCACGTTTTTTGGCTCGACTTGCATAAACAATTCCGGCGTAAACTGCGGCAATTCCTTGAAAGCCACGGCGTTTTTGCCTTCGTAAATGGTATCGCCGATTTGGAAATTCCCCGTGTCGTACAGGCCGATAATGTCTCCGGCAACGGCGTGCTTGACGATCGCCCGATCCTCGGCCATAAATTGGGTCGAGTTGTTGAGTCGGAAATTGCGGTCGGTTCTCGTCAAAGTCACATCCATGCCCGGCAAAAATTGCCCCGAACAAATCCGGACAAAAGCAATTCGGTCGCGGTGCTTCGGATCCATATTGGCTTGGATTTTGAAAATAAAGCCAGTAAATGCTTCATCCGTCGGTTCCACCGGCTGTTCTTCTTTGTCAATAATTGTGCTTGGCTGCGGCGCGAAACTTAAAAAGGTGTTTAAGAACGACTCGACGCCAAAGCCGGTCAAAGCGGAACCAAAGAAAACCGGCGTCAACTCACCCGCTGCAATGGCTTCTTCTGAAAACTCGTTTCCGGCAATTTTCAAAAGCTCAACTTCTTCCAACACTTGTTCGTACAAACGGTCTTCTTTCAGCGGATGGTCGCCTTCGATTTCACCGGAGGCATTTAATGGGAGATATACTTCTCCATCGTTCCATTTGTCCGGATCGTTGAATTCGATGCGGTTGTTGTAGATGTCGTATGTGCCGATTAAACTGCGGCCCATACCAATCGGCCAGTCCATCGGGTACGCATCAATTTCCAAGACTTCCTCCAGCTCTTCCACCAAGTCCATCGGCTCGCGCCCGTCCCGGTCCAGCTTGTTCATAAAGGTGAAAATTGGAATCCCGCGCATGCGGCACACTTTAAACAGCTTCTCCGTTTGCGGCTCAATTCCGTTTGCCGTATCGACCACCATAACGCCCGAGTCCACCGCCATCAGCGTTCGGTACGTATCTTCAGAGAAATCCTCGTGCCCCGGCGTATCCAAAATATTCACATGCTTATCGTCATAATTAAAATGCATCACCGAACTCGTCACCGAAATCCCACGCTGCTTTTCAACTGCCATCCAGTCCGACTTCGCAAACTTTCCAGATTTTCGGCTTTTAACCGTTCCCGCTTCGCGAATGGCTCCGCCCAGTTTCAGCATTTGTTCCGTAATCGTTGTTTTCCCCGCATCCGGATGCGAAATAATCGCAAAGGTACGGCGCTTGTTCACTTCATCTTGTAAAATTTCTTTATCTACTTGTTGCATAATGTTTTACACTTCCTAAATATAATCTGTTTCGATCCGTTTCTACTTCGTTTATCTTAACACGCCTCCTAATTTTAAAGTAAAATCGCAAACTTGCAATAGGTAGGGAAGAAAAATCAGGTATTTAAACGCTCTGGGCTTATAA
>JBHWQC010000047.1:0-4029 GCA_043425375.1 Atopostipes sp. | reverse complement strand
AGCACTTTATGCTCAAAACCTGACTGGTGTCCTTTTTTATGCTGTTCTATAATGGAGTCTTCTAATTCATAGAAGGGTTCTGCACTCGCAAATCCAATTTTATCAATTCCCAACTCATACGCCTTTGATCGAACCCTTTCTTGAAAGGCTGCCACATCCATTTGCTCTCCTCCTCATTTGCGATTTTTCTTACCTGTTCATTATAGCAAATTTTCATCGGTATTGTGGATATAGATACAAAAAAACGTATCTCTTCGGTTTTAATAACAGCGAAAAGATACGTTAGTTAAGTTATTGATTATCACCATTTTATGTCAGTGCATATCAGGGACTGACATAAAAGGATGGGTCAAAAAACTTATGACTATTATAATAGCACAGGCATCTTACAAACGCAAGGCACTGCTATAAATTACAAATAGTAGTCTTCTTTTTCATCGTTCATTAAGCTTTTTTCCATCGCCTGTTCAAAATCAATCAACTTGCTTTGGACATGTAAGATTGATTTTTGAGTCAGGTGATTCACTTTTGTGGCTACTATTTTTTTCGTCTCGTCACCTCTTTTAGGTGCGAGAAAGTAAGCAGCTAATGCCCCTCCTACTGTTCCGAAAATTAACCCAAAACTCAATAAATTACGTTGTTTGCCGGAAATCATATGGTCTCCTCCTCATTTACGCTCTAAATATTGTCATAATTATAACTTATTTTGAACCCAACTTACAACCAAACCATTTTTGCTTTAAAAAAACTTTTCAATGAATAGATTCTTTCCACGATATACACTATACTTAGAATGGTGAGAGGAAGTACTTTTTTGAAAGAGGAATGATTCAACTTGAAAATTGGAGCTCGTACATTGAAAACTAGCCTTGCTATTTTAATCTCTTTTATCATTCCACCCTTAATTGGACTTGAAGATAGTATAGGATTAGCAGCTGCGGCCGTCGTTTTTTCCATGCAGCCTTCTGTGCAAGAAACGTTTGTGAAAACCCGCGACCGATTAGTTGCCAACATTATTGGGGGTATTATCGCCTTTCTTGTGGCGAATTTCTTAGGGGATACAATGGTAATGATTGCAGTAGCTTCCGCCTTACTTATTGCTTTGCTTCATCAAATAGGGCTAAATGATGTAATTGGCTTGGCTACTTTAACGGTCATCAATATCATGATTTCTCCTGGTGAGAATTTGTTACTAACGGCCGTGCAACGTGTAGCCGCTACTTTAATTGGTATCATTATAGCTTTTGTTGTGAATACTTTTGTTCTTCCTCCAAGATATGATTTGAAGTTTTACAATAAAACGGTTGATTTAACAGATGATACGATGAAGTATATCCGGCAAATGTTAAGAAAAAATGCACAATTTCCAATAATGGCCGAAGATTTAAAACGATTAAATAAAGAAATTATTGTTTTAAAAAAATTTCATAAATATATGCGAGACCCTTTTTATAAAAGATTTGTCAGTAAAAGGTATTATTCGATGTTACGTTTTTTAGTCGTTTGTCGCCAATCCATTCGAGCCAATGAAATATTTTATGAACTAGCAATTGTTATGCATGAATCTGAAAGTACGATGAATCACCTGCCCAATGATTTACGCACCTTGATTCGTGAACGAATGGAAACATTGATGACTGCTCATGAACAGATTTTGTTGAAATGGAATGGCCGGATTCTTCCAGAAGAAGTCAATTTCCTTACTTACCGCAGAGATTTACGCCGTCGTTTTATGGAAGCTTTCTATAATGAAGCTTCTACGGATGCTTCTATGGAATATGATTTTTCAAAAGGAAATGATTTGTTGCGAACAATGACAAAAATTTTTGAGTACGATAAAGAATTACAGCATTTCAACAAGCTGACGAACAGTTTTGTAAAATATGAACGCGATGATCAAATAAAAACCTATAATCCAAATTAAAAAAGCAATGGGAGCTAAACTCTCCCATTGCTTTTTTATTGATATCTTCCAGTCAGTTGTTTATAGCGGTTATACCATAAATTGACATATTCTTCAGAAAAAGGTCCACGCTCTTCTTTTATCCAACTGACCAATATTTTGACATGTTCATTTAAAATCGGATCGATTTCATCTGGATAGCCATATTTTTTACTATGGATTTCATACTCATCGACATCGAGTAATCGTTTTTCCCCATCAGGAAAAATTTTCACATCCAAATCATAATCGATATATTTTGCCCCTTCATCATCAATTAAGAAAGGAGAAGCTAAGTTACAATAATAAGAAACGCCTTTTTGACGAATCATGGTCACAATGTTAAACCAATACTCTTTGTGAAAATAAACGAGTGCCGGTTCACGGGTCCGCCATCTGCGACCATCCGACTCAATTACTAACGTATGGTCATTGCAGCCAATCAACGCATGTTCCGTTGTTTTTAAAACCATTGTATCTCGCCACGTACGGTGTAAACTGCCGTCGTGTTTGTAACTTCGAATTGTAATAAAGTCTCCTTCTCTAGGTTTATTCTTCATTTTATTTAGCCAACTCTCAGAAATTCTTTTGTTTATTCACCATGTGGATAAACAAATCTCACTACCGATTGTAACATAAATAAAATGAAAGCAAACAAATCTAGTTTATCTCTTGAACTTTCCCTTAGTCGAATACGGAAGCAAATTGACGAACAACATCTACCCCTTCTGCATCTTCTACCAGAATCACAGATAAAAAGGACGATTCCTCTGCATCAAAGGCGAACAAAAATCCATTGACATCCAGGCTCTCAGCTCCCTCTTGAGACTGAATTTCTGTCGTACCTGTTTTAGCTGCGATCGTTTTTGCTCCCTCACTTAAGGCATGCGCTGTTCCATTTGGATTTTCAACCACTTCAATCAGGTAGTCTTTAACAATTTCGGCAGCTTCTGATGAAATAGGTTGAGTTGTTTCAGGAGTATCTCCTTCAGCCGTTTCAAGAATCGGATACACGAGGTCCCCGCCGGCTGCAAATGGACTATAAAAGATGGCTTGCTGAAGGGGACTCATTAACAGTTGACCTTGTCCGTAAGCCGTATCCGCCAGCAGCATTTCATTGTCAAAAGAACCACTGTTTGTAATTTGAGCGGGATTCATAGGAATCGGCAACTCAGCAAAGGATTCTCCAAAAGGAAACTGTTCTAATCCATTCATAAATGTGTCAGCACCCATTTCAAGGGCTTCTCTGGCAAAGAAGATATTGTCGGAATAGACATACGCATCTTCTAAATTGACTTCAGTGGGTTGATTTTGTACACGTGTAATCACATGATCTCCCCATGAATCCTCTTTTTGCCACTCATACCCTGTAATCGTATGGGTCTTGTCTACAGTCGTTACCCCACTATCAAGGCCAATGGCGCCTGTGATGGCTTTAAATGTTGAACCTGGTGCATAACGAGCCGTATAGCGAGGAAGGAAAGGTGTTTCTTCATCCTCCGCATAGGCTTGATACGCTTCAGCACTTATTCCACGGGACATAGCTGAAGGATCATAAGAAGGAGCACTTGTTAAAACAAGCAGCTCACCAGTCGTCGGTGACGTGACAACCGCCGC
Source organism: Atopostipes sp. (assembly GCA_043425375.1). Lineage (GTDB taxonomy): Bacteria > Bacillota > Bacilli > Lactobacillales > Carnobacteriaceae_A > Atopostipes. Next base: position 470 of record JBHWQC010000047.1, on the reverse strand, counting down.
CCCGCTTTCACTATCGAAGGCATCAAAATAGGCTTGCTGCATCGCTCGATTAATTGTTATCGTGATATCTTCCCCATCTGCTACCGGCGCTTCTTGTAAGGCCGTCTTCAATTCGCCAGTTTCGTCGAGAATATGGATATTTCCACCCTTTTCCCCGCGCAAGCGGTCTTCAAAGGCGGCTTCCAGTCCAGACCTGCCAATGATATCACCCGACTGAAGCGTTGGATTCTCTTCCAAATCTTCTGCAAATGCTTCACCCGTGTAGCCGATAAGGTGAGCGCCTGCTTCTTCTAAAGGATATGCACGGGCCGTTGTTTCTTGATACAAAGCGCCTGGCAGTTCAGGTCGGTTCTCTGCATCTGCAAGACCGACAGGAACAAAGGTCTCTTCTGTCACCCATTCCGCTGACAATAAATTTTCTAAATGGTCAGTATTTGTATCAAAATGTTCAGCGATTGCTTCCAGATTCT
>JBHWQC010000046.1:0-4206 GCA_043425375.1 Atopostipes sp. | reverse complement strand
AAAAGCTTCGGTCAAGTCTTATCCTATTTGTGGATGAAACATAACCGAAGCTTTTTAATGTCTTAAATAGCTATATTCCAAATGCAAAGTTATGCATGAACTTTTGAGCAATTTGATAGAATTGTTCTTCTTCCATATTTTCTACAAATTGAATGTTTCGATTGGCTCTTTCTGTGTAATCTAAAGAATAGACTTGATTTGTATTTACTTTACTCGACGATTTAGCCGGCAGATTTTCCGATTCAATCGGCACTAAAAATGGACGTTTTTTATCGGTTGTGGTAATTGGGCAAACGATGACCATATTCGTGCTGATATTGTACTCATTTCGACTCAAAACAAGCGCTGGACGCCTTTTTTTAACTTCATAGTCTTTTGCAAGATTAAAGTCCATGAGTACAATATCACGTTGTTTAGGTCTATACATCATCAAGTTCTCCTTCAGTTGGCACAAAACCAGCATCCAGTTCTGGCATGTAATATTCCCCCTCTGCTACATGCGCAAAATGATCTTCTTCTTTGGGAATGAGTGTAATTGCCCCATTTTCTTTTTTAATGAAGTAAAATTCCTCTCCTTCTTTTACACCTAAAGCGCTAGGAATCGTAATCATGATGGAGTTACCTTGCCTCCGAGCTTTAATTGCCGCCGTACTATTTCCTCCTTGTATACAAAATTTTTTTAATCTCTTCTTTTGCATATCATAACGTGTAATGACGACCCCTTACAAGTTGTGTTATTGGAAAGAGTGTGCCCGATAAATTCCATTGATTAATCATAAATGCACCTTTCATTCGTCAAAATAACAAAATTTGACGAATAAACTAACTTTTACTCGTCAAAAAGGGCGAATTGTAACGAGCAAACAGAGAATGAATAAACGCCTAGATTAAGTTCATCTTATTCAAAGCAGCTAACGAAAGGCCCGCTTAAGCTCCTCCACCCCGTTTTCTGTATACCAGCGGCCATGTGCAAGGCTAATTTTATTTTATCCGGCAGCCAAACCAGCATCCGCATTAGAAAAACTCGTGCTTTTCTTTTCTGTCCGCAGAAACTCATTCGATAGTCGATGGGGGTTTTAAATCGGTGAGAATATGCTATAATAGCAAGCATTAAAGGAGACATGCCATGAATGAGAAGCTAAATTTGAAATCAACTTTATTAATCGGATCGCTATTATTTGGACTATTTTTTGGAGCTGGAAACTTAATTTTTCCAGTGTATATGGGGCAACTAGCGGGCGCCAATATGCCGAAAGCAGCGCTTGGCTTTTTAGTAACGGGAGTCGGCCTGCCTATTTTAGGGGTGGTGGCTTCGGCGATTTCCAGAAGTGAAAGTTTGTATGAAATGGCCAAACCTGTCAGCCGCACCTACTCCATTTTATTTACTTGTGCTTTGTATTTAACCATCGGGCCGCTATTTGCGATTCCAAGAACTGCAACCGTTGCTTTTGAAGTGGGGCTTACTCCCTTTATCCCCGCTGACTATCTACAAGTCGGCTTATTGCTTTTTTCTATTGTCTTTTTTGCGCTCACTCTTTACTATTCTTTGAGACCGGGCCGTATTTTAGATTGGGTGGGGAAATATCTCACACCGACGTTTGTATTGTTGCTGTCGATTATTATTCTAGCCACCTTCGTCAATCCAATGGGCCAAATCGATGCTTTCACCCCACAAGGCGCCTACCAAAATCGGGCGTTTTTCACCGGCTTTTTAGAAGGGTATCACACCATGGATGCCCTAGCAGCGCTTGCTTTTGCGATTGTCATTATTTCTAATATCGAGCAGCTTGGCATTTCCAATCCAAAAAGAAAAGCCATTGAAACGCTAAAAGCTGGCCTTGTGTGTCTCATCGGCATGGGCGCTATCTATGCAGCGCTCGCCTACATGGGGGCGACGAGTCTTGGCAGTGTCGGTCAAGCCGACAATGGGGGAATTATTTTAGCGCGTGTTAGCGAACATTACTTTGGCTTTGCCGGGCAAATTCTCTTAGCCTTAATCGTTTTTGTCGCGTGTTTAAAAACAGCCATTGGTTTAATCACATCTTGTGCGCAAATGTTTAGTGAACTGTTTCCGCGTTCCATTTCTTACAATAAATATGCAATTTTATTCACATTGGCCTCTTTAGGGATTGCGAATTTCGGTTTGGAAACTATTATTCAATTGTCTTTGCCGGTCTTAATGTTTCTCTACCCGCTAGCGATTACATTGATTTTGTTGTCTTTACTCGCATTCGTTTTGAAAAAGCAGCCAATCGTTTATCGATGGACCATTGGTTTCACCCTTATCGCTGCCTTTTTTGATTTCCTCAATGCATTACCTGATCCGTTAAAAACCAATCGTCTCATCCAGCAGCTGCTTACATTTGCTGAAGGTCGCTTGCCCATTTTTGAATATGGTTTAGGCTGGGTTTTCCCAGCGATGATTGGCTTCGGAATTGGGGTTATGGTCTGGCGATTTAAAGAAAAACAGGACACGGCGTAAAATGAAAAAGCGTACGAAAGAGTTCAAGACCTCTAGTCTGGACTTTTCGTACGCTTTTAGTATGTTATCATTCGTCGACTTCTTCTGCTTCAGGAGCTGTTTTCATTTGTTGAGTAGCTTTTTGGCTGTTGTGGTTATCTAACAAGGTCATCGCAAGAGTTGTTAAAAGCGTAAGGACCGCTGCATCATCCGCAAAACCGACCACACCTAAAAGATCAGGCAGGGCATCGATTGGAAAGACCGTATAAGCCACCGCTAAGCCGATAATCGCCTTGATATAACCTGGTGTTTCTTTTGAAAAGAGTGCACGGATAAATTTACGTAAGTTCATCTTCGAAGTCAGTGATTTGGTGCGTTTCATCTGCATCATCCCTTCTGGTGCCATTAGTATAACAGAAGGGTTGGACAGGTGTATCGGTCTTAAGCCGGATTTTTACTTGATTTACTCCAAGCCCCTCGGTTCCAGCGCTACCTCCACCAACCGTTGAATTAGTGCAGGATAAGAGTAGCCGGCTGCTTTGGCAATCAGGGGAAAGAAAGAGTAATTATTTTTTAAACCCGGGAAAGTATTCAATTCAATGACATTCGGTTTTCCTTCCCGGTCCAGTCTGAAATCAATGCGGGCAAAGTCACGGCAGCGCAGCAAGCGATACGTTCTCTCGGTCATTTCATGTATTTCTTCTGCGAGTGCTGTTGGAATATCGGCTGGAACTTCTGAAACAGACAGATCCTCTGTTTTCATGGCATCGGTGAGGATGGGCAAGCCATCTTCAGGAAAAATAGTCTCTTTAATCGGCAAGATTTCTAGCTGTTTATTCCCCATGACGCCGACGGTAAATTCTCTTCCGGGCAAAAATTCTTCAAGAAGCAGCACCTGGTTATGCAGCGTGATTTTCTCTCGAATGGCGTTTCTCAGCTGGACCGGTGTCCTGACCATCGAGGACTCCGTGACTCCAATCCCAGACCCTTCGTGCTCCGGTTTGACCATCAACGGATAGGCAAAATCTTCGCGAATACTTTCCTCCTCATCCCCAATGAGTTGGAAGCGGGCGGTGCGGATGTCATGCGCCCTTAAAAGCGATTTGGTGATTTCTTTATGCAAACCCACCACATGTGAAATAAGCCCCGAGCCTAACATCGGGATTCCTGTCAGCTCAAGCAGGCCCACAATATTAGCCTGTGAACGCTTGTCGATTAAGCCAGTGCTGAGGTTAAAAATTAAGTCCGGTGTTTTCGAGCGTTCGAAATAAAGGAGCAGTTCTTGGTCAGCTGGCGTCAAAGTAACGGTATGGCCATTTTCGAGTAAAGCATTTTTAACATCTGTCAATGTGGACTGAGAAATGGTTGAAGAAACTTGAGTTGTTTGGTCTTTTGAGTAAATTAACGCAATTTGCATCTGTAACGCCTCCCCAAAGTCTTTCAGCTAAGAAAAGTATACCACGTTCTTAATTGCCGAAGTTAGGAATTGAAATGGAATTTGATGCGCGCGCGAGTAGTCCAGCCCGCACGAAAAATAATTTGGTTCACGCTAGAATCTCCCAGCGTGAATGAAACGAAGATTTAGCAGCCACTGATGTCTAAGCAGTTCATTTTCAGAAAAATTTCCTAGTCTCTTCGACCTTCCGTTACTTGTTCTCTTGTTTTTCTTGCACAGCTTTCATTCCGCCTTCAATAACGATCGAGTCGAAGCCTTGACTCGCTAGATAAGAAGCCGCTGCAGTGCT
>JBHWQC010000045.1:0-19049 GCA_043425375.1 Atopostipes sp. | reverse complement strand
AAGTTTTCTAAACGAGCATGACGTTCGTAGGAAGCCCACTTCAAAATCCAAAAGATTTAAGTGGCGAGTAGTTCACTAAGCACTTTATGGATGACCGTCCATAAGGTGTTTTTTTCTTGCCTACTCACTGATTTTCAACAGGAAAAGTGCTATAATAAAAAACGATTGATGGACAGGAAAGGATTAGTTGAAAATGAATATTCGAACACACTTTGCAACCTTTGTCGGCCGATCGACTCAAAGCATTTTACGAAGAGTCAGCAGTGGCGGCACAAGCTTACCAGGTAAATTAGCCACGCGCATTCAACCCGATATTTTAAAAGAATTAGCCCAAGACTATGAAGTCATTATTGTAACTGGAACGAACGGAAAAACCGTTACGACAGCACTGGCAACCAATGTACTACGCCGAAAATATGACCATGTCCTGACCAATGACACCGGCTCCAATCTCATTCAAGGAATCATCACAGCTTTTATTCAAGACGCTAAAAACCGCCGAAAAATAGTCGGCACACAAAAAATTGCCGTACTGGAAGTGGATGAAGCGAGCGTACGTCATGTCACCGAACACATTCAGCCCAAAGCGATTTTGACGACCAACTTGTTTATGGATCAAGTGGACCGTTTCAGTGATGTAGGCGTGACGTATGACTATATTTTAGAAGGTATTGCAAAAACACCTGACAGTGTGCTGCTGATGAATGGCGACTTGCCGATTTTGGCCAATGAAAAAGCCCCAAATCCGCATGAATATTTCGGCTTCGCCAATCAAAACAAGGAAGAAACGGTTGAAATTGAAGAAGTGGGGGAATCCATTGCGTGTCCGAATTGCGGCGCGCGTTTGGACTACTACTCGAATACCTACAGCAACTTGGGGGATTATTTTTGTTCAAATTGCGTCTTTGCTCGGCCTGAGTTAATGTATAAAGTGGACGAAGTGGTGGAGACGACACCGACCTCGACACAATTTACGATTGATGGGTATACGTACTCGATACCGCTTGCCGGCTTGTATAATATTTATAATGCGTTAGCCGCTTATACCATCGGACGTTTTATGGGAGTTGAACAAGAATTCATCGCCGCCGGCTTGTCAGAAACAAAAACTGTTTTTGGGCGTCAAGAACAAATTGATGTAGAAGGAAAAGCGTTGCAAATGAATGTGATTAAAAACGCCGTTGGTTTAAATCAGGTCATTGATTTATTGGCGCTGGAACAAGAGCCATTCACCATCATTCATGTGTTAAATAATAACCCAGCAGATGGCCGTGATGTGTCGTGGATTCGAGGCGGGCAGTTTCAGAAGCTGAAAGACATGCCGATTGAGCAGACTTATGTCTCCGGCTTGGCGCGAGAAAAACTGGTTGAACAATTAATGCATGTCTATCCAGATTCAAAAGATTTGCATCTTTTAGAAGAAACAACAGCTATTCTTGAAGCGGTCAAAAATGCACCAACAGAGAAAGTCTACATGCTAGCGTCCTACACCGCGATGATGAATATCCGCGAAGAGTTGGCGGAACAAGGTTATGTGAAGGAACGGATGCAGGCGTAATAAAAAATAGCACGTGTGGGTGATGGCTGTCATTCACACGTTTTTGGGTATTATGTAAAAATGGAATATGCTATAATTAGTAAGTGAATGAAAAACGTTTACAAGGAGCGAACAGAGAAATGAATCAAAAGAAATTAGTTGGTGATAAGGCGGCAACTTTTGTCGAAGACAAGATGGTCGTTGGACTAGGAACAGGCTCGACAGCGGTCTATATGGTTAAAGCCGTGGCCAAACGAGTCAAGGAAGAAGGGCTTCATTTGACTTGCGTTTCAACATCCCATGCAACGCGAGAATTAGCTACGGAGTTAGGCTTAAACGTGGTGGATTTATCTGAAGTAGATGCAATTGATTTAACAATTGACGGCGCGGATGAAGTTTCAACAGACTTTCAAGGCATTAAAGGGGGCGGAGGCGCTCACTTATTTGAAAAGATTGTGGCAGAGAATTCGAAGAAAAATATATGGATTGTTGATGAGTCAAAAGAGGTGGAGGTTCTAGGCGCTTTCCCGCTGCCGGTTGAAGTCGTCCCATTCGGTCACGAGCTTCTCTTCCGCATTTTCGAAGAAAAGGGCTACAGTCCAGAGCTGCGTATGCACGATGCAGGCAAGCCATTTGAAACGGATTCGGATAATTTCATTATTGATTTGCATTTGGAACAGATTGCCGAGCCGAAAGCACTTGCGCAAGAATTGAAAATGCTTACCGGTGTGGTCGAACATGGTTTATTTATCGATATTGTGGATCAAGTCATCATTGGCAATGACCAAGGGGAAGTCGAAATTCGCACCGCCCAATAAACGAAAAAAGGATGGATGTTATGGTACGTATGGTCGATTTAATTGAAAAAAAACAAAAAAATGAACCGCTCACTGCTGAGGAAATTACCTGGATGATTGAAGGGTATACCGCCGACCGCATCCCCGATTATCAAATGAGCGCCATGTTGATGGCGATTTACTTTAACGGCATGACGGATGAGGAACTACAGGCGCTCACGATGGCGATGGTGAAATCGGGCGATGAAATTGATTTATCAGCGATTAAAGGAATCAAAGTGGATAAACACTCTACAGGCGGCGTCGGCGATACGACTACTTTGGTGCTGGCACCTCTTGTCGCCAGTGTAGGGGTACCTGTTCCCAAAATGAGCGGCCGAGGCCTTGGCCACACGGGCGGCACGCTGGATAAATTAGAAGCGATTGAAGGTTTCCACATTGAAATTACGGAAGATGAATTTGCCGAGTTGGTGAACAAAAACAAATTGGCCTTAGTGGGACAGACGGGGAACCTTACGCCGGCGGATAAACAAATTTACGCCTTGCGTGATGTCACAAGCACGGTAGGCTCGATTCCTTTAATTGCCAGCTCCATTATGAGTAAAAAAATTGCTTCCGGCGCAGATGCGATTGTCCTGGACGTAAAAGTCGGCACCGGTGCCTTCATGAAGAGCATTCAAGAAGCGGAACAGCTGGCGCAAACAATGGTCGCCCTCGGAAATGGAGTAGGGCGCAACACCATGGCGGTGATTTCCGATATGAGCCAGCCCTTGGGTGAGGCGATTGGAAATGCTTTGGAAGTCAAAGAAGCCATTGATACCTTAAAAGGGGAAGGACCAAAAGACTTAACCGAGCTGTCCTTAGTTTTAGGCAGCCAAATGGCTTACTTAGGCGGCGTTGGAGAAGATTTAGACGATGCCCGGCGCATGCTTGAAGAAAATATGGCCACTGGAAAAGCCTTAGAAAAATTTCGTGTCTTTATTGAAGCACAAGGCGGGAATCCGGAGGTTGTGGACCGTCCAGACGAGATTCTTCCGCAAGCGGAGTTCCAAATTCCGGTACGGGCAGAGCGTTCCGGCGTTATTTCAGCAATGGATGCAGAAGAGTTGGGTATTGCAGGGATGCTGCTTGGAGCCGGTCGTGAAACAAAAGATAGTGAGTTGGACCTGGCGGCGGGGTTGATGCTACATAAAAAGATTGGCGGCCGGGTCGAAGAAGGCGAAACACTTGTGACTATTCACTCGAATCGTGAAGACGTCGAAGATTCGCTTGCAAAAATTTTGGCCAATATCGAAATCAGCGAAGCAGCCGCACCGGTTCAGTTGATCCACGAGATTATTCAATAAAATGTAAAGAGTTTGAAAGCCATCCGCAGCTGCGGATGGCTTTTTTGGAAGGCTAGGGTGTCTTGCGTTAACATAAATAAATTATATGAACGCAAGAGTGGTCTCACGTTAGTATAAATAATTTATGTGAACGCAAGAGTGATCTCACGTTAGCATAAAAAAATTATATGAACGCAAGACGGCTTAACGCCTCTATAAAAGGAAATATATAGGAGATAGCCAGTTTAACTTGTACCAAAGATAATTTCAAGCAATATAGAAGGCAACAAAGCAGCATGAAAGCATAAGAAAGCAACCTACCCGAAGGCAGATTGCTTAGCTATTCTAAAATCTTGATTAAGTAGAACGGTTGGCATAGTGTTTCAAGTCAATATTACGCAGATTCGCCCATTCAGCTGTCTCACCGGTGATAATGATATCTTTTTGCCATAAATCCTGCACGGTTCTCGCACCTAACAAGGTCATCGCACGTTCCAATTCCAATTTCCATTGCTCAACCTGTGCAATAGCTTCATCCATGTCTTTTAAAATCATATGCATAAACTGACTGGAAACACCCACAACAGAAGCGCCTAAGGCTAAGGATTTCAAGATATCTTGCGCTGAACGAATGCCGCCCGAAGCAATAAGATGACTGTTCTCTTTTACTTCCATCGCTTCCAACAAAGAAACAGCAGTTGTCTGACCCCATGACTCTAAACCATTTAATTTGTATTCAGAGCGACGAAAGTTTTCAATCTCGGCAAAGTTCGTGCCGCCTTTGCCACTAATATCAATATACTTCACGCCGACCTCTTGCAGCAACTTGACCGTTTCACGGCTCATGCCAAAACCGACTTCTTTCACAATCAACGGTACATCAATTTCTGCTAGAATTTCTTGGATGTTTTCCATCCAATTGTTAAATTCGCGGTCTCCCTCAGGCATGACCACTTCTTGAGGAGAGTTGACGTGAATTTGCATCGCATCCGCCTCGATTAAATCAATGGCCTTTTTCGCATTTTCTGCTCCGTGGCCAGCACCCAAGTTGGCAAAAATTAACCCCTTTGGATTTTCTTTGCGCATGACTGTATATGAATCTTGGACTTCGGGCATTTTCAAGCCGGCGCTGATGGAACCTGTCGCAATGGCTAAGCCGGTTTCACGCGCAACGATCGCCAATTTCTGGTTCAATTTCCCCGTCCATTCGCTGCCGCCAGACATCGCATTGATGAAGAAGGGCAAAGAAAACTGCAGCTCGCCCAAGTCAACCGATAAATCCACATCGGCCACATCTATTCCCGGAAAAGAGTGATGAACAAAATGGATATCGTTCATCGACGACTCTTTTCCTTTGTAAAAGTTCTCTGACAGAGAAACATGTTCGTTTTTACGGTTTGTTTGTTTTTGTGACATGCGTATCCTCCAAATAAAAAGTATTAGTGTGTAAAAATCCCAAGCGGCAGCTGCGTAATCCCAGCTTTCTGCCAGTCCTCAATAATTGCTTTCGCTTTTTCTTCTTCGAAAATAAAAGCAATGCCCGAGTCCCCCCCGCCGGCTCCAGAAGACTTTGCAGCCCCGCCATGTGTACGGGCAATCTCACAAAGCCTACTCAACTGTTCAGTCTCTATTAATACGCCGGTCTGTTCGCCCATCTCTTTTAAGGCTTTTCGGTTCAACTTAATCGCTTGCGTGATTTGGACAACGTCAAACTCTTTTAAAGCTTCGGCTAATTGTTCCACCGCTTGTTGACTCGCAGCTAAAAAGTGTTGATACTCCTGTGGACTTTGCGTTTTATTTGCTTGCACAGAGCCGACGAGTTCATCGCTGGAAGCCGGACTTCCAGTCCAGCCGATGAGAAAATGAATTGCATCTGAAACAGTTAAAGATTCAATGGCTAAATAGGGCCAGTCCCACTCAACGGTTTCCTTTACAGTATGGCCTTTACGGTAAGTCTTGACCGCTTCACGGTCAAAACTCGTATATTGAATCCAACCTGTATAGGTAATCGAAGCTAAATCGCCAAAAGAGCTATGGATGCTTAAACGCAATTGGGCTAGCACGCTCAATTTGAACACTGTTAAATCAGTAAAGTTAACCGCATAAAAAGTAAGCAAAGCCTTCACGGTTGCCACGGTTACTGCTCCTGAGGAACCGAGTCCTAATTTCCGGCCCGTTTCATTAATAAGCTCGCTATGTATATGAAGATTAAAAGTCGTTAAAGAGACACCTAAATCTCGCAAATACTCTTCCGTCACTTCCATTGCGGAGCGAACGTACTTCAGGGCTTCTTGGGAATGCGCCAGCTGTATTACCCCGTTTTTTCGAGTAAAGGGCACAGGTTCTGTCGTAAAGCCTTCCGAAGCGATTGTGCCATAAGCTGCTTCAGACGGCGACAATGTTAAGTGGATAAATAAAGCCACACTGGTAATAATCGCAGAGTAGCCGGGCTCCACAACCGCGTATTCGCCAGCTACATAGAGTTTTCCAGGGGTTTTTACATGCACATCGGCCATCTTTTTCCTCTTCACACTTTAATCCTCCAATATTTGTAGACCTGGTCCCGGTTTTGCCAGCACCAATTGCTCTTTACGATACTCTTTTAGTAGAATGTTTTGAATTTCTTCCAATTGCGAAGCTTTACAAATCAGTTTCACATTTGGCCCAGCATCCATGGTTAAGTACACCGGATAACCCATTTCACGGAGTTCAGAGACTTTGCGCATGGCAACAATACTGTCTGGTGACCAGTAGTTAAACGGCGGGTTGGCACTTAAATTTAATGCATGCATCTTTAAGGCACTGCGTTCAGCAATTTCACCCGTTCGCACAATATCCTGATTGGCAATGGCTTCTTTAATATCAGCTAAATCTTTTTCGGTTGAAGAAATCCAGCCTTCGTAATAAGGAGATGTTTCAACAACTCGCCGCATCCCTTCAGTGCTTGAGACGTCTTTTCGATTGTCGTCGACAATGATAAAGAGCATGCCAATGTCCCAATCAGCGTCATCCACGGGCACCGCTACTGAATCTTCATCGGTAGTCCCTTGTAGCCACTCGGCGAAGCCGCCGTAAATACTACGGGAAGCCGAACCAGACCCGCGGCGCGCCAGACGAGACAGTTCTGTTTTAGTTAAATCAAGGCCGGCCGCTAAACTGGCGGCCCCTGCAAGAGCAGCCAGACCAGAAGCGGAAGAAGCCAAACCAGCTGCCGTTGGAACGTAATTTTTTGAATCAATGCGAGCGAAACTTGAGATACCCGCTATTTCACGCACCAGATTCAACACCACTTGTGCTTTTTTTAATGCATTGGACCCTTCTTCTTCACCATCTAAAAGTAAAATATCAGCCGATAGATTTTCATCAAAGGTGACTTTTGTTTCAGTATAAAAGGCGTCTAAGGTTAAAGATAGGGAATTATTTTGCGGCAGAATTAATTCTTCGTTTTTTTTGCCCCAATATTTAATAAAGGCAATATTCGTGTATGCGCGTACCCAGTTTGATTGCTTATTTTCCATGACTATTCGCTCCTAAAGGATGTATCCATGTTTCTTTTGCGCCAGCACCGATTAAATCTTTGGCAATGGCTTGGGCTTTTTCGGCTTGATCCACTAAGGCAATCATACAGCCTCCGCGGCCCCCGCCTGTTAGTTTCGCGCCCAGAGCCCCGCTATTTTTAGCTGTTTCTACAAGTAAATCCAGCTTTTCATTGCTGACGGTGAGTTGCTTGAGCTTGGTTTGGGCTCTGTCCAGGATGTTCCCCAATTGGTCTAAATCCTTTTGTTCAATTATTTGATAAACTTTCTTGGTTAAGCGGCCAAGGTCTTGGACTAGTTGGCGGCCGTTTGTGGTCGAGTCTTGTACAAGTTTTCCGACATCAGCCACAGCACCTAAGGTTTCTCCTTCATCTCCGGTGTCGGCCACCACTAAATAACCCGGCAAATCAATGGTAAAAGGCTCGGCACTTTTTTCTTTGACAAAATAAATAGCGACCTCTGAGCTGACCACTTTGGCGTCCAAGCCACTTGGATTTCCATGCGCAATCTTTTCAGAGATGGAGACGAAACGAAACAACAACTCATCCGTTAATTCAGCTTCGAAAAAGTTAAAAAGTGCTCGAACAAGGGCCGTAGCGACGGCAGCGCTTGATCCCATGCCGCGTTCAGCGGGAATATTGCTTTTTATCGTGATGTGAAAATGATCCGTCGACACATTAAAGTAATCACAGACCTCTTGAAACGTTTGAATTAAATTATTAATTTTAATGGGTGCATCTGCTAATTTTCCGTAGTGATAAATACTGTCCATTGTACTTTCGCCCAGTATTTTTTCAACAGTGACTTCAACAGTCGCTGAAGTAAAGGGAATCGCAATGGCCGGTTCGTTATGCACAACAGCATGCTCGCCGATCAAAATAATTTTTCCATGGGCTTTTCCAGCGGCTGTATGAGATAGAACTTCCATATTTACCTCCTTGTGTTTATTCAGTATAGTTTTACAGTACTCGTATTTTATCATGATACCATAAGAACCTTAAAAATGATTTAAGAAACAATAAAAAACTCGTTTGTCCAATTTCCTATACGTTTTTTCTTCTATTTTTGTTACACTATGGGAGATTAGATTAGGGGACGGGGAGGAAGCCTATGCAAAAGTCGAATACTTTTTATTTATTCGACCGTGAAGAGTGGACAGGGATGAATTCAGCAGAACGATTTACCATGACCGACAAAGAGCTTGAAGCGCTGAGTGCACTGAATGACAATGTCTCATTGACGGATGTACGCGAAATTTATGTACCACTTGCTACTGTCTTAGATATTTACATAGAAGGATACAATATACAGCAAACAAAAATGAAACATTTGCTAGGCACTATACCGAATCGAGCACCTTATATTATTGGGGTGGCAGGGAGTGTGGCGGTAGGAAAGAGTACTTTGGCGCGGCTGCTGCAGACAATTCTCGCTCAGTACTATAAAGATAAAAAAGTCGATTTGATTACAACAGATGGGTTTTTATATCCAAACGAAATCTTGAAAGAAAAAGGTTTGATGAATAAGAAAGGCTTTCCGGAAAGTTATGATATGCACCGTTTAATCACCTTTATGGGAGATGTGAAAAGTGGGGTGCCCCACATTCGAGTCCCTAGGTATTCGCATCAAAGTTATAATATTGTGCCGAATGCATTCGAAACCATTGATCGGCCCGATATTTTAATTGTTGAAGGAATAAATACTCTGCAACTGCCGGCCAACGAGAAGATTTATGCCAGTGACTTTTTTGATTTCAGTTTTTACGTGGATGCAGAGCCAAAGAACATTGAAAAATGGTATCTCCAAAGGTTTGGCGTATTGGTCGATACCGCTTTTCAAAATCCAAACAATTACTACAATCGATTTTCTGAGTTGGGCCGAAAAGATGCCTTGGCTTACGCTCAAAATATCTGGAAAGAAATCAACTATCGAAATTTAATTGATAATATCTTACCGACCCGTTTTCGTGCGGATGCGATTATACACAAAACAACGGATCACTATATTGACCAAGTGCTCCTTAGAAAACACTAATTTAATGGAGGCGAATTTAAGATGAAAGATCCAGTCACAAAAAATGTACCCACTTTAGCTGTTATCGACTTTGGCAGTCAATCCAATCAACTCATTGCGCGTAAGGTCCGTGAACTAGGCGTTTATTCTGAATTGTTCCCTTACAACGTGTCGATGGAAACATTGAAAGAAAATAACGTCCAAGGGCTTATTTTTACCGGAAGCCCGCGCCGCGTTCTGAATGAAGATGCCTTTATTGTGGATCCAGCGATTTATGAGTTAGGTTTACCGATTTTAGCCATTGATTATGGGGCACAGCTAATGGTTCACCAATTAGGCGGCGAAATTATTGAAGCTTCAGCGAAGGCAACGGAAGCTGCTACGCTTAAAATCAATGACTCCAAGCAAGCTTTGTTTAAAGAGTTAAGCAATCAAGAAACAGTCTGGCAAAGTCTTACGCACCAAATTACCACCCTGCCTGAAGGATTTGAAACTCTCGCAACAACCCAAGCAGAAACCAATGCCGTTATCTTTCATGCCAAAAGAAATTTCTATGGTGTTCAATTTCACCCAGAAGTGCATCAAACAGAAAATGGCCAGCAATTTATTCGAAATTTTGTGATGGATATTTGCAGTTTTGCAGGGGATTGGGATATGGGGCAGTTTATTGAATTGGAAATTGCCAAAATCCGCGAACAAGTCGGCGACAAGAAAGTTCTTTTAGGTTTGTCGGGCGGGGTCGATTCCTCCGTTACCGGCGTACTGCTCCACGAAGCGATTGGCGACCAGCTGGTTTGTATTTTTGTAGACCATGGCTTACTTCGTAAAAATGAAGCCGAGCAGGTAATGGAAAGCTTGTCTGGAAAATTCGGCCTAAAGATTATCAAAGTGGAAGCCAGTGAGAGGTATTTAGAGAAATTAAAAGGGATTTCAGATCCCGAAGAAAAACGAAAAATTATCGGCAATGAATTTATCGAAATTTTCAGTGAAGAAGCGCGTAAATTAGACGGCGTTGATTTCTTAGCTCAAGGAACGTTGTATACCGATGTGATTGAAAGTGGAACAGAGACAGCTGAAACGATTAAGTCCCATCATAATGTGGGCGGCCTGCCAGAAGATTTGGCCTTTGAGTTGATTGAGCCGATGAATACTTTATTTAAAGACGAGGTGCGTGCCTTGGGCGAAGAATTAGGCATGCCGTCTGAATTAGTCTGGCGTCAGCCGTTCCCAGGACCGGGCTTAGGTGTCCGTGTTCTTGGTGAAATTACCCGTGAAAAATTAGAAGTGGTTCGTGAAAGTGATGCTATTTTAAGAGAAGAAATTAAAAACGCAGGACTTGAGCGGGACATCTGGCAGTACTTTACTGTTTTGCCGGGCTTTAAAACAGTTGGAGTGACCGATGATAAACGCACCTATGACTATACAATAGGCATCCGCGCCATCAATTCAATTGATGGAGTTACAGCCGAATGGTCAAAAATTCCACTCGATCTTTTAGATAAAATCTCCAGACGCATCACCAACGAAGTTGACGGCATCAACCGCGTCGTCTACGATATCACAAGCAAACCGCCGGCGACCGTCGAGTGGGAGTAAGAAAAAAATATTATAAAGATGAAACAAGAGACTCGGAGAACAAGAGCCAGTCTCTTGTTTTTTCATATGATAGAGGGATTATAAAGTGTCGTTGAATTAAAGAGAACACGAGAGTATCTGCCCAAGGATTTTATTAGGCGAGGGTAAGAAAGATACACTCTCCAACATGAAACGCTCTTTCAAATCGCACTCGTTCGATTCGGCGACACCAGTTTTATTTTCGTGGCGCACTTCATATAGCCCTGCGACATGAAATGCTCTTTCGTATCGCACTCGTTCGATTCTGCGACACCAATTTCTCTTTCGTTTCTCAGAAGCAATTTAGTTGGTAACTTTAGAAGTTGTGGCAGCTTATATGTTTTTTTATCGGGCAGTTTTGTAGGCCCTTTCAAATGAATCTGCTACAATAGACATATCATCCTACATAAAGGGGTTTATAAGATGCCTAGAAATATTTTTAGCTTTATCTTTATTCCCATCCTTGTCTTAACGGTACACACACTTGCTCAAAAGACACGAAAAAAGCTGGCAAAGCCGAAAGCGCAAGATAATGTCCAAACACCTGGAACATTTGACCGATTAATCTATTGGATTATTTTAGTCATTGCTGTACTGTCCACAATCCTGATGGGTTTGGGTTGGATAATGGGCGAGAGGGAAATGGCGATTGTCTTTTCCGTTTTAACGCTGGCCTTTTGGGGAATTATCGCCTTGTTAAAACGGGAATACAATATGTCTTATCAAGAGAATGAAGCGTATTTCGTTTTGAATGCCAAAGGGAAGGAATACAAAGTGTATTATGAGGATATCATTGACTGGGCGCCCAGTTTGAATGAAATACAGCTTCTTGATCAAACAAAAGAGGACAAGAAATACATAAGAGTCAACATATCCATGTTACATCCTGAAATCTTACTGCGAAGGATTGTCGAAATGACGTTTGCAGGTAAATTCCAGCATGAAAAGTTGATGGATTTAGAAGACCCGAATAGAGAATACGAATTAGTGCAGTTTCTAGACAGCTATAATTATAGCCATCTAGTCGAAGACTATGTAAAGCAGTAAAAAATAGACCTTATTCTTCTAAAACATTTGCCAAGAAGTCGAAACGAGTCTACAATTTAGTTGAGAAGTAAGGAGTGCCTTTTAAAGAATAGTTAAAATAAATTCATAGGAGGGTGTCATGAAGAATACCGCCAGATTCTTTCTGTTTGCTGCGTTAACCCTTGGATTGGGCGCTTGCTCAACGGTTAATCCTGTGGAAACTCCTGTTACGGAAACTCCGGACACGGTACAAGAGGCCGATACGAAAGAAGTGCTCGAATTTGAAGAACAAATGGAAGATATGATTTCCTTAGAAGGAATGGAAGAACCGATTACTTTGAATTTATACAACCCTCAAGATGCACTCTTTCTCACCTATGTACCTGAAGACTTGCTGGCAGAAGAGATGAGCGGCGGCGAAGGAGAAGCCTACTATTTTTATGCAAACTACGGGGGAGAAAAACTTGAAGACATTTATTTACAATTGATGATTTTCTCTGAACATGTGACAGAACAGCCGAGTGCGGAAGATGAAGATAGTACCTACGCTGTGGCTGTTGAAAATATGGAGCGTGTAGAAGAAAATGCGTATTATGACTGGGCAATCGAAGAATATATAAGCCCAGAAGGTTCGAGAATGGTTGCGTTAGGCGAACATCAGTCACAATATTTTATGGTAGTGGTTAATTCTTCCGTAGAATATTCAGAAGGCTTTGTTCCACGCGCCAATAAAGTGCTTGAGCATCTCTATTGGAAAGATACGAATGAGTATTTAGTCAAAGAATAAATCCTATGAAAAATCTCTTGTACAGTCACCATATATGTACAAGAGATTTTTGAAATCTGTAAAAACGACTAAAATTAAGAGAAAATTAAGAAGAAACGAGTAAAATGGTTTTTAAACTATCTACTTTTTAGGAGATAGTCATAGAGCGATAGATAGGAGTAGAAAAATGGAAGAGAAAAAAACAAAAGAAATATATACGCGAGTTTGGGGGGATGTCGTCTCTTTAAAAGAACTCGTCTATTCGGCGCTTATTGGCATCGTGGTGACGATGGGCATGTTTTTAATCGGACAGTATTTATTTAATGAAGTGATCGAGGGAATTGATGAAGCCTTAGCCAATGGTTATGCACTATTAGTTGGAGTCAGCGGGGTTTTTGTCTCGGGCTTTATTTCAGCAAAGCTCTTTAAACCTAAAAGAGTCATTGAAGACAAAATGGAAGCCGAAGCAATTGAAAATATTCTAAAAGATGCGGGCATTACCATAGAAGAAGAAATCGAAGCCTTATCGACTGCTTCGCCTGAAGTGATTCAAGAAATGGAAGAGCTGGAACTCTATGCGCTGCTGGCTTTGATTCCAGAAGAATCAAAAAATTATAAAGCAGAATATAAAGAAAAGATAGTAGGTGAGGAGTGATGTCGATTTTACTTATTCTTCAATCCATAATTGCCGCTTTTATCGGTGGGCTTCTTTACACGATTATTGGAATTATCCCGGGAACCGATGAAACAGCCACCATGGCACCCATTACTCTCGTTTTAGTCTTAACTGGTATTCATCCAGTAGTGATTTTTTCTTTTGTGATTGCACAAATTGTGGCGATGCAAATTAGCCATACCATACCGACAGCGATGGCGGCTCTGCCTGGCAGTACGATGTCGGTGCCAATGGTCCGCTATAGTCAATTGGCCAAGCGGCTCGGCATTCCACATATTGCGATGCGAAAATTGGCAGCTGGTTCGATGGTGGGGACGATTATTTCGGTACCTGCAGCCATGTTGATAGCTTATTTCCTAGCACCTTTGGGGACTTATATTGAACCTTATACCGGACTGATTTTCACAATTGGCGCTATTTTTATTGCCTATATGTCTGCAGCAAAGTGGGCGGCGGTCGTTGCGCTCGTGCCGTTATCGTTTTTAATTCAAGGGATCCAGCGTTTAGCCGTGGAATCGGTTGGCCACACTCTTTTTATTTCCATTTTTATGGGGATTACGGTTGGTCCGATGATTTCAGAGCTTTTCAATGTGTTGGTTCCGAAATTAAGAAAAGCCCAGCAACAAGAAGAGCTGAATGAAATCTGGCTGGCTCCGGATACCAATGAAGAGATGCCTATTTTTCCAAATCCCTTTAAACTGCTTACGAAAAAACAGCAAAAAACGAATGTCTTCACCTCTATGATTGGAGCAGCCATTTTTATGTTGTCACCCGTTGGCGCAACAGTACTTATTGGGGAAATCATCGCCGGACGCAGTAAAGGCTTGTATGAGAAAATCACAAATACCTTAACTGCACAAGATGCGGTCTCTACCTCTACTTATATTGGTGGTTTAATCATTCCTCTCCTAGCTTTCGGACTGCCTTTGAGTCCAGTTGCCTTGGGACCGACTGCCCCGGTGTTTAACGCGCCGCCTGTCTTTACCGTGGATCCAATCCATAACTTAAGTACGTATCTCGAACCTTGGCACTACCTTGTCTTTGGACTGATCGGAATTATTGGCGGGGCGATGATTGCTTACCCAATCGCTGTAAAACAAGGACGTAAATGGACTGTTTTAATGTTTAAATACATTAGTCATGAGGCTTTAATTGGCTCATTTTTAGGACTGATCGTGATGCTTTCTTACTATGAAGCAGGGTTTACAGGTATTATGGCTTCCTTAGTCATTGGTCTGTTTGGCGGCATTCTGCACAATTTATTTGAAATTCATACGGGTGTACAATTTATGGCCTATTATGCCTCAGGTTTTATTGTGACTACCTTATTAGCGCTAGGATAAAAAAAGAAAAACTCTTTTGCTTTTCATTTTTGAAAGGCAAGAGAGTTTTTTTGCCTGTCAGCAGGCTTTTAGTTGTGTCAGTGATTGAGTATCGTTAAAATGAATAAAGGTCTGTATAAAGGAGGGAATGTAAAATGAGTGATGTGCATGATTATTTGTATTGGCGTGGTGACTTAAGCTTTGAGCAAGACCCGCTCAATGAAATCGATGCACTCATTTTTTCTGAATTTTCTTATATCGATTTCTCCCAAATCGCACCAAATCAGTTAAAAGAAGGAACGCTCACCATTAAGGAAGCCGCGAATATGTGGAGTGAAGCTAATCCAGAAGATTTTATGCCCTCCGGCTACTTACATCATGAAAAAGCGTATGAAATTTTGACTTTAGCAGCTGATTCGAATCGATTTCAAGACCTTGTCATTGCCCGTGACATTAAAGAGATTTCACTTGAAGACGAGTCGCAGTTTGGTGTCACCACTTTTCATCGAAAAGGAGAGCCGTTTTTTATTGCTTTTGAAGGGACAGATTTACGGAGTTTAAGCTGGAAAGAAGATTTACAAATGACTTATTTAACCGCCATTCCTTCGCAAAGTAAAGCGGTTGAGTTTTTAAATAACCACTTTGAAAAATATCCCCAGCCGGTAACGATAGGCGGTCATTCTAAAGGAAGCAATTTAGCTATCTATGCTGCTATCTTTGTGCAAGAAACTTTTCAACACTACGTGGAAAAAATATACAGTTTTGATGGTCCAGGTTTTACAAAAAATCTTTTACAAGCGAAAAGTTACCAGCAAATTGCTGAGCGGATTCACTCCTATATTCCACAAGACAGCATTATCGGTTTGTTGCTGCATAAACTAGAAAAGCACACAGTTATTTATAGTAAGGCCTCAGAGCTTGAACAGCATGATGTCTATTCCTGGGAAATAAAGGGGAGACAATTTATCCCAAGTGAGTTGAGTACAGATGCCTTAGACATTCAGCTGGCCATTAATAAATTACTGGATGAGTTGAGTTTAGAAGAACGTGAACATTTTTCAGAGGCGCTGTTTACGATTATTGGAGACGGAGAAGATGATTTTATAACAGGAGACCGGAATTATACCTTGCAAAAGATTCCCGAAATGATTCGAGAATACAGAGACTTACAGCCCGAGTCTAAACACATTTTATTTAAAGTGATTCGTATCTTTTACCGTAAACGTTTAGAAGTCCGTCGTGAAAATTAACAGAATCTTCAAAGAAAGGTCTTACTAAATTTTAGTCAACAGATGGAGGCTTGTGATAAAATCATATTGCATGAGAATTAGAATCTAGGATTAGAGGAGAACAGTATGAAAATAGCGATTGTAACAGATTCAGCCTGTAATATGACACCCGAGATGGCTGAAAAACATGGAGTTTACGTTTTGCCTTTACAAATACTATTTGGTGAAAAGGCGTATCGCGAGGGGGTAGATCTTACCGGGAAAGAGTTTTATGAGAAAGTTGTCGCAGCCGAAGAAATGCCGACCACTTCTCAGCCATCCGCTGCGGAAACGGTCAATTTATTTAAAGCATTGCTTGAAGAATATGATCATATTTTAAGTATACATATGGATGCCCGATTATCCGGCACCTTTCAAACAACCCGATTAATCGCAAATGATCTAGACAGTGAACATATTACGGTCATCGATTCAGGGCTTGTAACAATTCCAGCCTATCCTGTTATTTTAGAAGCCAAGCGTCTGGCAGATGAAGGAGCAAGTGTCGAGGAAATCATTGCTCATATCGAAGATGTCCGCCAACACACCAAAGCCTTTGCGGCATTAAACGATTTGGATTATTTATTATCGGGCGGGCGATTTGCTAAGTTAGCCGGCTCAATCGTCAGTAAAATTAAAATCAAACCCGTGATTAGTGTGCATGCCAAAGATTTAAAATTTATTGGAACTTCTCGTACGGAAAAAAGGGCCACTAAAAAGTTGCTGAATAGTGCGTCTAAATATATTGATGGCTTAAGTTATCCAACGAAAATTGCCGTCGGATATGGCAATAATCCAAAAGATGCAGAGAAACTTCGTGAATCTCTTCAAGAAAAATACCCACAGCATGCCATAGAAGTCATCCGGATTAGTAGTGTAATTGGTGTCCATACCGGTCCGGAAGTACTTGGAATTTGTGCAACGAGAGACTACACATAAGGGGAGAATATAAGGTTTGACCATTCGCTGACCAGCGAGTGGTCTTTTTTTACCGGAAGGAGAAAAGAATAGGTATTTTCTAAAATGAGGCGTATAATTTAAGTAAGCAATAAGCATTACCATTTAGCTTCCTCAAGGAGAGTGGCTGTCATGAGAATTATTGAAGGTTTCAGGAATGCTTCTGTAGATATCGTGCATTCCATCCGCCGTTTTCCACTTACTGTCCTGTTTTTGATCGCTTTTACTTTCTTCAATGCTCGAAATATTGAACAAGCGTCGGACAATTATACCCGCTATCTCTTTACGATTCTGTTAGGGGCATTTGTCAGCGCGGTCGGTCAGCTTATTTATGAACGGTTTTATTCCTCAAAGAACCAGTATGTCCGCTGGGGAATTATGGCCGTTTCTATCGGCCTCACAGCCGCTTATTATTTAATGTTAGGTGTTCAAGAAGAGGTCGAAGTCTCTCTCTATATTCGAACAGCTGTGGCTTTATTGGCTCTCTTTATTGCATTCATTTGGATCCCAACCATCAACAATGACCGGGTAGCCTTTCATCAAAGTTTCTTGTCTGCCTTTAAGGCGATAGTGACCACTTTCTTGTTTGCTGGTGTATTGGCGATAGGGACAGTGCTTATTTATCAGGCCATTCATTTCTTGCTGTTTGAGTTGGACGAGGATATTTTATGGCATCTGCTGAATCTGATCGGTTCCTTTTTTACACCGCTTTATTTTTTAGCTCTGACACCAAATTTTATAGAAGGCGGCCAACAAAACAATTTGCTTGTGCCAGCAATACTCGAGCGTCTGCTCTCATTTATCGTTATTCCTTTGCTTTTGATTTATACGCTCGTATTAATCGCTTATATTTTGATCAATATTGGGGATGATTTCTGGACAGATAATCTCTTGGAACCTCTATTAGTGTCTTACGCGCTCATCGGTATTATTGTCCTCTTATTGTCAACGAATCTGAACAATCGAATCAACACTCTTTTTCAAAATATTTTTCCGAAAATATTTTTGCCGATTGTTATTTTTCAAACGATTGCCTCACTGCTAAAAATTCGTGAAATGGGTATTACCCATGGAAGATATTATGTCATTTTATTTGGGGTCTTTGCGATTGTCGCCGGTATCTTATTTAGTCTCAATCGGCCAAAAAATTACGGCTGGCTAGCTGTCGTTTTATTGGTATTAGCGACGATTTCTATCGTCCCACCTGTCGATGCGTTTTCAGTCAGCAAAAGAAACCAGCTGCAATTGTTCGAGGAAAAATTAACGGAAACCGGACTGCTGCAAAATAATCAAATTGTACCAAGCGGCGAAGTGCCCACGGAAGATAAAGTGGCGTTAACGAAGGTAACGACTTATCTTTCTGAGATGGGGTATACGGATAATATCGATTATCTGCCGGAGGACTTTGAAGTGTACAGTGATTTCAGCGAAACGTTTGGTTTTGAAATGACCTATTCAGGCGAGGGAGCGTCAGAGAATCTAGGAAAGTTTGCTTATTTTGAAAATGAGTATGATATAATGCTGAACATTCAAGAAGAAGATTTATTTACTCGTCAGTATGTGGGCTTCAATAAAGAGGAAGATGTGCAGCCGCTTTCAGAAAGAACTTTTACTATAGATGAAAATGAAATGGTCATGCGAATCCTGATAGAGGATGGGTTAGTGCTCGAATTCATAGACAATGAAGGAAATCGAACGCTTACTGTGAATGCGGACGAATTGTTTAGTGAATTGTCTACAGCAGGCAGTGTAAGCGAGCAGGTCACTATTGACAAAGATTTTGGGAATGCGACGTTCATCGAAGAGAACAGCCAAATGCGAGTAAAAATCCTTCTGATCCATTTAGAAGACACACCGGATTACTATAGCGCAGATTTTTATCTGTTTATCGACATTAAATAGCACGAAGCTTGGCATAGAAGTTCTTTAAACTGTGCCAAGCTTTTTAAGGTTTTTCATGACAATAGTGACCACATCCGTTAAACTCTAGTATAAGATTAAAAGGAGATTGAATGTAAGCGCCCAATAGTATTGTATCTCGAAATCAAAAAATCCTTTGATACAATCTCACTCATTCATCGTAAACCGTTGAATTGCTTGGCCTATTTCTCTATAATAAATGGAAATAACGTTCTCATATTAAAAAGAGAAAGGAGAGAAGCGTTTGTGACAAAAACTCAAAAGTCTGTTTATATTGCACTGCTAGCCGCTC
>JBHWQC010000044.1:0-4446 GCA_043425375.1 Atopostipes sp. | reverse complement strand
AATGTTAATGAGATTGTTCCAAAACGGTCAATTTTCATAGGATCTATTCTATTCACTTTTTAATTATCAGATGGGTATTCTCTTGGTTCTTCTTGGATAGATACCCATTTCCAAGTCGTAAAGGTATCCAGTGAATGTTCGCGTCCAAAGCGTCCAATACCCGAGGCTTTCTCTCCACCAAAGGCAATATACGGTTCATCATTTACACTCTGGTCATTAATGTGCGTCATACCGGCTTTGATTTGGTCGGCCACTTCTTGTGCGCGTTTCAAGTCTTTTGAGTAAACCGCACTTGTCAAGCCTTCTTCGACATCATTAGCAAGTTTGATCGCTTCTTCTTCGTCTTTCGCTGGGATAACCGTCACAATCGGTCCAAACATTTCTTCTGTCGCTGTGTAGGTTTCGTTAGTTCCTTTAACAACAATTGGTGAAATGACGTTCCCGTCGCGCTCGCTTTCGAGTAAGACTTCAGCGCCTTCTTCTTTCGCTTTTTGAACCGATTCTTCAATGCGGTCAGCTTCTTCACTTGTAATCAGCGGACCAACAATTGTGTCTTCTTCATTTGGATTACCCGCTTTTACTTTTTTAGCGGCTTCGACTAATTGACTTGAAAAGTCGTCGATAATGCTTTCGTCGACAATAATTCGGTTGACTGCCATGCAAATTTGACCACTATGGAAGTAGGAGCCAAAAATTCCACCTTGAACCGCTCGTTCAATATCTGCATCGTCTAACACGACCATCGGGTTATTTCCGCCCAATTCCAAAATCGTTTCACTGACATTTTCACCCGCGGCTTTTCCAATTTCTTTTCCGACAGCTGTTGAACCAGTGAATGATATGAGCTCTGGAATCTCATGTGCATAGAAACCATCGCCAATTTCAGAAGACTTCGGTGCCACGTAATGTAAAACACCTTTTGGTAAACCGGCCTCTTCAAAGAGCTTCGCGATAAACGTTCCACCAGCGACTGGTGTTTGTCCAGCACCTTTCAACACAACCGCATTTCCAGTGGCTAGAGCTGGTGCGACCGAACGCATCGCTAAATAGAGCGGATAGTTAAAGGGCCCAATCACTCCCACAACGCCTAACGGTTTACGATGCATATGGTTTTTCTTCCCAGGAATCATCGACGTATTTGAAATAGTTTCCATTTCAAACGGCATTCTTTCAGCCAAACGAATAATATTAATGGTTAAATCCGTTTCTTGTTGGGCTTTCGCTAAGGTTGAACCTGAATCTTCAATCAGAATTTCAACAATCTCTTCTTGTCTTTCTTCTAAAAGATCCGCCGCTTTTCGCATAATCTCATGCTTTTCAAACGGATTCGTTTTTGCCCATTCTTTTTGCGCTTTTTCGGCACTTTCAAAGGCTTCATCTATATCCTCCATTGAAGCCGCCTGGAACGATACATGTTCTTCATTTGTATACGGATTGGTTGAAGTCACGGTCTTCTTACTTGTGCCCTCTCGCCAAACACCATCAATATATTGTAAGTGTAAGTTTTCATATTTTTGCATCTGGTAAACTCCTTCTTTAAATAGGTCTATTTTCCTTTGCCTGTCTCGGTTTGAAAGGTTTCTATTTAAAGTCCTGTATATTAGCCTCCTTTGTTATCTGCTGATCTGTCTTTGCAATATGTCTGGAAACTCCAACTTCCATATGACAAATGTTACAATTTTCTTTTCGTCCCCACGATTTTTCTTAACGTCATGGTAACAGCGACATAATTTTTTTCAACTGAAACCCTTTATGATTTCTCCCTTCAAAACCTATGAAAGCGATGAAAACACGATGATTGGAGAGGATGAGCTCCATTGATTTTTTTACATGTTCTGAAGTTGAAAATGACGTATTACAATGCTGTTAACCTATGCAATAAACTTAATTGTTTCTTTCGCGCAGCAATCTTCAGCCTAACAAAGGAGTAAAATTTTTCATTGATTCACCTTTGACTTCCTTTCTTTTAGCTGGTGAAATTGGGTAAAAGAAAAAAAGCAGAAGCATTACTCTTCTACTTTCTCTTCGGTCTCGTCTACTGTCTCTTCTTTTTGTTCTTCCAGTATGCGGTAGCGTTCGCGTTGCCGGTAGCCATAAGTGGCTGATCGTACGTTCTCTTCGTTTTCCAAACCAACGCCCACTGCTCCGGTAATCGTTCCGACAGAAGCCGTTAACCAAGCCAATTGCAGGAAGTTCATTAAATTCGGCAGATGATTGATTCCTACTTGTTCGGCATAGTAAGAGGGCTCAACAAAAACAAATATCGTAATTAAAAAGAGGCCGATTAATATGACATAAAAAGAAGCAACCGCTAAAAGTAGGGTGAAAATGGTCGCCGTATTGTATAAGACTCGGTATTTTCGTTTATCCGATAGCGTTTCGTCTTCCCATAAATTATGTCCTTGTATAATCCAAAGCCCCATACTTAAAATGGCCAAAACCATAAAGATGGTTAACCGCCAAGGCCCGTATGTATAGCTGGTCGTCCACAAAGTGGGAAATATAATCGCATAAGCTCCTGAACCAAAGGCTACAGCTATGGTAGATTTTAAGGAAGGCATAATGGTCCATGGTCGGTTGTCATAGGTCATGCCCAATAAAATGGTCAGTAATCCATATAGTTTAGAAGAAAAGACGTATCGCAAATCCTCTGTTTCTATTTCTGACTCGTTAATTCGTTCAATATTTCCTAATTTATACAGATGATTGATTCGTCTATTCTGTTCTTCAACTGTCCTTTCAGTATCTTTCAAATAAATATCTTCTACAACCTGCACCACAACATCCGTTATGCGCTTATTTAAAGACCATCCGCAAGCTGGGAGAGAAATTAATCCAAAGGCATGGTCATAATTGACTCGCGCCAGTACGACCTCGTCTTTGTGAAAAAGCGGGATATCGGTCAGTGAAATGGCGTAGTCCCATTCTTTATTATCGAGTAAAGACAATACCCCTTCCAATAATTCTTCATCATCTTCAGCGACGGAAGTAAAGCCATCTGTGACCGTTTCAAGCGTCCACGTCACGTTGTGATTAATTGTCTTTTTAAAAATATCCGGTAATTCTTCTTTTAACTGCTCAGCTACATTGGTTGAAAACTCAGGCGCAGCTATAAATACAATTTTGATTTCGTCCATATCCTTGTCCCCTTTTTAACATACACAGTCTCTTACTAAAGTTATCAGAAGCCATCTTTTAGTGCAAAGTATAGCTATTTTGTTTATGATACATCTTTTTGTTAATGTTCGATTCTATTTTTCCGCCTTCACGCCCATTTCACCAAAAAGGTCTTCATCCCTTATAAGTATAGGCTTTAAGCGAAAAATAGTTTGCATCTGGACCGATAATTCTGTACCATAGTAAGGGTTGAAATTTCATCCAATTAAAGGAGTAAATATTATGAATAAGCAATGGATAAGACGCTGGCTGGGATTGGCCTTTGCTGCGCTCTTACTTGTGGCCACACCGCTCACAGCAGTGGTCAGTGCACAAGAAAATACGTATGACAGGGATTTATTGAACTCAGGGCTTGAAGAAGAGGGTACCCTCCGAGTGGGTATGGAGGCGAACTATGCGCCCTTTAACTGGTCGCAGACATCTGCCTCAAATGGTGCGGTTGAAATCAGCAACTCGCTTGGCGAATACGCCAATGGCTATGACTTACAAATGGCTGTTTTGCTGGCGGAAGAGTTGGATTTGCAACTCGAAATTGTCAAGTTGGAATGGGACGGACTGCCACCTGCTCTAGAATCGGGCATGATTGATGCGATTATTGCCGGCATGTCCCCGACACCTGAACGCGCTCGGCAAATTGATTTTTCGGATGCTTACTATGACTCAGATTTAGTGCTTGTTGTGAGCGAAGACTCAGAGTATGCGGATGCATCGTCGCTTGCAGATTTCAGCGGCGCGCGAGTGACGGGTCAGTTAAACACTTTCCATTATGAGTTGATTGAACAAATTCCAAATGTCACACAACAAACGGCGATGGAATCATTCCCGACGATGATTTCTTCTGTGTTAACGGACAAGTCGGATGCGTATGTTTCAGAAAGACCGGGTGCAATGGCTGCTACCGCTTCAAATGCTGATTTGACCTATGTCACTTTTGATGAAGGGCAAGGTTTTGATACGGGAGCGGTGGATACAACAATCGCTGTCGGTCTACGGAAAGACTCCCCGCTTCTTTCCTCCGTGAACCAAGCCTTAGCTACCGTTTCGCAAGCAGAACGAGACCAACTTATGAATGATATGGTGGAGTTGAATGAGCGTGGGGAGAGCGCGGGTTTCTGGTCAGATGTCGCCGGGATTTGGGATAACTATGGCAGCCAGTTCTTAGTGGGTGCGCGTAACACTTTATTTATTGCACTGATTTCCACGGTTGTGGGATCGATTATTGGTTTAATCATTGCCATTTATCGTTCAATCCCTGTAAATCGCAGACGA
>JBHWQC010000043.1:0-9901 GCA_043425375.1 Atopostipes sp. | reverse complement strand
GGCTTCAGTGAATGTATCGATAGCTGATTGTAAGAACTCTTCGGTGCCTTCTTGTAAAAAGCCCCCATTTTCATCAAGTAATTCAGGCGTCTTTGCAATGTACACTTCTGGCTGCTGGACAGCAGGTATATCTAAGAAGGTAAACATTTGACGCAAGTGATGATTCGCACCAAAACCTGAAATAGCTCCTGGTGATTGACTTGCAATCAACGCAGGCTTACCGGCCCATTTGTTCTCACCGTACGGGCGAGAAGCAATGTCTAAGGCATTTTTAAGCGCTGCAGGCACTGAGCGGTTGTGTTCAGGGGTAACAAAAATAAACGCCTCCATGCTTTCCACTTTTTTACGGAACTCTTGGTATTCTTGCGGCGGATTCGTATCTGAATCTTGGTTATAGAGCGGCAGGTGATCGATTTGAAGAACTTCTGCTTCGTACCCATCTGGCAGCAAGTTAATTAAAGCTTTTCCTACTCTGCCTGAATATGACCCCTCACGAATACTTCCAATAATGACTCCAACTTTTGTCATGTACTCATTCCTCCTTGTAGTCTCTTCACTCTCATTACTCGTTTATCCTAACAAATGTTTTGCAAGTTGAGCAAACGTTAACACTTTAAATGGTCCATGGTATACTAAATGAAAGACCTATGGAGGACTTCGAATGGAAAAAATGTACTTATCAAGTGAAACGATGTACCAAATTGACCAATATACAATAGAACAGATTGGCCTCCCTTCCCCTGTTTTAATGGAAAGAGCTGCCTACGCTGCTTTTTTAGATTTAAAAGCAAAACGATTATCAAAAGATGATGCCATTTTAGTCGTAGCGGGTACAGGCAATAATGGCGGCGATGCGGTGGCTTTAGCCCGTATGTTGTTTATCGACGGCTATGAAGTTCTTTGTTTTATCACGAGCCCAGATAAGCATTCTGAAGGCATGGCCGCTCAAGTCAGTATTGCTGAGAAGATTGACTTGCCGATGACTTCTGCCTTTAACCTTCAGCACTTTCAACAAGCCGATTGGATTATTGAAGGGCTTTTTGGCATCGGCCTCTCTCGTGAAATTGAAGGCACCTATAAAACGATTATTGAGGCAATCAATCAGCAAGAAAAAGCCCATATTGTGGCCTTAGATATTCCTTCCGGTCTCTCAACCGTCACGGGTCATGCCTTCAACACAGTCGTGCAAGCGGATATTACCTATACTTTTGGCTTCCTAAAAAAAGGCATGAATACAGCGCATGGCCGGTCTTTATGCGGTGAAATCCGTCTGTGTGACTTAGGCTACCCCATGCATAAGCTGAAAAAATTCCTGTAATTTTTCCAAACTTGCATTTATTTTTAGGTTCACCTAAAATGGTGAAGAAGAGTTGACGAGAAAGGAAGATGTGTATGAAAATATCTCCGAACAAAGAAGATTATATTAAAGCTATCTATAGCCTGAACGGCGCCCATGCGATTGTCAGCAATAAAGCTATTTCTCAAGAATTAGCTGTTTCCGCAGCCTCTGTCACCGATATGAATGCTCGCTTAGTCAAAGAAGGCTTGGTTTCTCATTCACCTTATAAAGGAGTTCAGCTGACATCACTCGGGGTACAAGTGGCCAATCAATTGATTCGCAAACACCGTATCTGGGAAGTTTTTCTTTATGAAAAATTAGGTTTTCAGTGGGACGAAGTGCATGAAGAAGCCGACCGGTTAGAACATGCCTCTTCGGACAAAGTGATTGAACGATTGGACGAGTTTTTAAACGCGCCCAAGTTTGATCCTCATGGCGGAGCGATTCCACGGGCGGATGGCACCATCGAAAAGACACACAGCCCCCGTATTTATTTAACCGAAATTGAAATTGGCGAGTTGTTTGTTGTGTTAGAAGTGCCTGACCATGACAATGAACTGTTGAATTATTTATATGAAAAAGGCTTTTCAATTAACAATCGTTATCAGTTGAAAAAGGTGAATACATACGACGGCACGATTGAGATTAAAAATATGGAAACAAAAGAAACAGCAACCATCAGCGGCAAAGCCCTCGAGAAGATTCAAGTGCTGCGACTGGAAGACAACGATTGACCCATTTTCAAAGAGGGTTACGATGTGCTTTTTGAAACGTTTATGTTACAATCGAATGTATCAAAATAAAAAATAAAAGGTGTTTTTAAATGAAAAAATCAAGAGTAGCAACATTCCTATTATCAACCACTCTTTTACTGGCTGCCTGCCAAGACGATGCGGCCTCTTCTGAGGATGTATCGAACGAGACGGATGGAGCAAGCGAAGAAACAACTGAGCAAGTAAGCGACCAAGCGGTGGATTCGGAAGAGACGGCTGAAGATAATACAGAAGCGGAAGATGTAACATTCCAATATCAAATTAACCCCAATACCTTCTCTGTAGAACCCATTGAGGGAGAAACGGCTGCGGATGAAAAGCTTGTGTTATTAACCTTTGACGATGCACCCTACGGAAATTCGCTGGAAATTGCGGATGCATTAGAAGCACATGATGTTAGTGCCATTTTCTTTGTCAACAGCATGTATATGGAGGACGAAGAAGGCACAGAAGTGATTCAAAACCTCTATGATCGAGGCTTTGAAATCGCCAACCATACGCATACCCATGCAAAATTAGATGACTATTCACAAGAAGCACAACAGGACGAAATTGTCACGACCAACGATATGATTGAAGAAGCAACGGGCGAACGACCGCGCTTTTTCCGCGCCCCCCATGGTGTGATGACAGACTACGCCGAACAAGTCGTTGCTGAAGAAGGTATGACTTGGATGAACTGGTCCTTTGGTTATGACTGGCAAGTCGACTACCAAGACCCAGCCGCTCTGGCAGATATTACACTGAATACCGAATTACTCGGTGATGGCGTCAATATCTTAATGCATGACCGTGAATGGACAGCAGCCGCTGTTCCAGAAATTCTTGACGGCCTGATCGATCAAGGCTTTACGATCGTCGATCCAAAACTGATTACACACGAAGAATAAGATACAATGAGAAGATGTCCTTAATCGGCATCTTCTTTTTTTCTTCGAAAATGGTCGAGTGGTTGGATGGGTAAAGTGATGAGGTTTCCGTCCGCTAGTTGCGAATTTCAAAATCACATTTATTCTATACCTTAACTTTTTAAATAACTCTTTGAACTTTGACAATTTACTCATCAAGCTGTTCTAAAATCCCAAAACGCAACAGGTAAAGTATTCTAGCCTGTTGTATTTTTTTGAAACGCAACAAACAATTGGCAGTAAGCTATTGCAGAAATCAAAAATGCAACAATTTAATCGCATGCAGCTGCTGCAACTTTTAAAAACACAACAGCTTACACCTAGTAACTTGGTGCACTTTCTTCAAACGCAACAGGTGCCCTCCCATTTTTGCATTTCACCCTCTATGGAATAAAAAAATACACCCCTGCCGACAACCAATTCTTTCGAACCGATTGCAGCAGGGGCATATTTTGGAAATGAGTCCTTATGGTTTGTACTTAAAAGTATTAGGAGTCCGTTATTTATGCATCCTTATTGGTTTCTAAATGCCAGATGTCTCTGTTGTAATCTTCAATTGTACGGTCAGAAGAGAAGAAACCAGCATTGGCAATATTCACAAGTGCTTTTTCCTGCCATAGTCTTTGGTCTTCGTAATCTTCGTACATTTTTTCTTTAATCGCAATAAACTCAATTAAATCAATTAAAGCCATAAAATAGTCTTTATTGACAATATCATTGTGTAGACGCATTAAGTTGTCTTCATTGCCTAAGGCCATTAATTCCTCACTGACAATAAAGTCGACGATTGGTTTAATCGTGGCTTTTTTGTAGTAATATTGCGGATCGTAGCCGTTGATGTCGTATAAGTGAACAATTTCATCACTTGTGCGGCCAAAGAGATAGATATTCTCTTCACCCACACGTTCAGCAATTTCAACGTTTGCCCCATCCAATGTGGCAACAGTTAAGGCACCGTTCAGCATAAATTTCATGTTCCCTGTCCCACTTGCCTCTTTAGAAGCCAATGAAATTTGTTCCGAAATATCAGCTGCTGGGAAGAGGTATTCGGCTTCCCCAACGTTATAGTTTTCAACAAATACCACTTGCAAGTGCTCATTCACTGCCTCATCGTTTGCAATCAGTTCAGACAAGGTTAAGATTAAGTGAATAATATCTTGAGCAATGGTATACGCAGGCGCAGCTTTTCCACCAAAAATAATGGTAATTGGCATTTCTGGAATATGCCCTTTTTTAATCTCCATGTATTTATAAATAATATACAACGCAAGCATTTGTTGACGCTTGTATTCATGAATTCGTTTAATTTGAACATCAACAATGGAATCCGCTTTAATCGAAACCCCTTGTGTTCGTTCGAAATGATCCCGTAATTGCACTTTTTTCGTACTCTTGATTTCTTTTAATTTTCGCAAAACGGCTTCATCGTGTCGGTACTCCAAAAGTCCCGTCAAATCAGCATCTTTGTGCCAATTTGTACCAATTTTTTCATTTAATAAGGCTGTAAGCTCTGGATTAGCAGCCATCAACCAACGACGGAAAGTGATCCCGTTTGTTTTGTTTGAAAATTCCTCCGGGTAAATTTCATAAAAATGAGCAAGCTCTGAATTCTTCAAAATTTCCGTATGCAGGCGCGCCACACCATTGGTGCTGAAGCCAAAGTGAATCGCAAGATGCGCCATATGAACGGTACCCTGTTCATCGATTACATGCACTTCTGGCTTGTTTGGAAATTCGTTTTCAATTCTTTCTGCTAACTGCTCGATGATGTCGGCAATTTCTGGAACTACTTCACGAATATCTTCCAGCGGCCATTTTTCCAGTGCTTCCGCCAAAATGGTATGGTTGGTGAAGGCGACGATATTGCGAGTAATAATGACGGCTTCATCAAATTCCATGCCGTGTTCTGTCGTCAACAAGCGAATCAATTCCGGAATAATAAATGTCGGATGGGTGTCATTAATTTGGATCACCACATAATCCGCTAGATCATGAATCTTACTTCCACGTTCTACCGCTTCAGCAATCGCCAATTGTGCCGCATTGGAAACCATAAAGTATTGCTGATAAATACGCAGTAAATTGCCATCTCGATCGGAATCATCTGGGTATAAAAACAGCGTTAGGTTTTCTTCGATATTGGTTTTGTCGAAGGTAATTGAGCCCTCGTCTATAATCTCACTAGACACACTGTCCAAATCAAACAGACGCAGACGGTTTCTTTTTTCTTGTTGGTAACCTAAAACTTCAATGTCATATAGAGATGAAGTCAACGTAAATTGACCAAACGGCACATCAAAAGAAACATCGGATTTTGTCAACCAAGTCGGTTCAGATCTCCACTCATCCGGCAGATATTGTTGTTGGTTGTCTTTAAAGACTTGTCGGAATAAACCAAAGTGGTAGTTTAAGCCTACTCCGTCTCCATTCAAACCGAGTGTCGCAATGGAATCCAAGAAACCAGCGGCCAAACGTCCCAGACCACCATTTCCAAGAGAAGGTTCTTGTTCCGCTTCCTCTACTTCGTTTAAGGATTTTCCATTTGCCGCCAGTTGCTCTTTGACCTCATCATATAGACCAAGATTGAGTAAATTATTCGACAGCAATTTTCCAATCAAAAATTCCGCTGATACATAATACAACTTGCGTTTTGACTCATTCGTCGGCAATTTTGTTGCCCGCTCTTGAACCAAATTCAAAAGTAACTTGTAAATCTCTTGATTTGAACATTCAGCCAGCGGCCTTTGGAATTGTTCTTGTGCTTGACTCTCTAAATTAATCATCTTTATCTCCTTTAATTGCATTCTTTTTTATTGTTTCTATTTTTGTACCTTCCATCTCCGTTCTTTCCTCAAGGGATTCAGAGGTTTCAAAGACTTCTTTTTCTTCAGCAGGAAGGATTTCCTCTTTTGTAAGCAATTGTTCATTCACACGAAAATACGTCTCTGTCCATTGCAGCAAGCGTTCTTTCACATCGACAGTGATGGCTTCATCCGTCATACGCCAATCCCAGTTGTCTCCAATGGTGGAGGGAATATTCATCCGCGCTTCTGCGCCCAGATGCAATAAATCTTGCATCACATAAATCACCATATGGCTAGATGAAGCAGCAATTCCACGGTTTAGGGCATCAGCAATTGGCTCCCCTACTCGACGATTCAAATAGAGATCCAGTTGATCGCGCGCCTCTAAATCGGCGGAGTTCTGATACCAATCTAGAGCGGTCGGATTATCATGCGTCCCCACATAAGCTACCGTATTCAACTCATAGTGATGCGGTAAGTCTATATTATCTTCGCCATAAAATCCATTCTGAAGAATTCGCATGCCCGGATAGCCCGTTTTATCGCGCATCTCGATCACTTCTTCGGTAACAAAGCCTAAATCTTCCGCAATGACATTTAATTTGCCTAATTCTTTTTCAATTTGGTCAAACAACCGATTCCCTGGCCCTTTTTTCCATTTACCACTAGCTGCAGTCGGTGAACCAAACGGTACTTCCCAATAACTTTCAAACCCTCGGAAATGGTCAATGCGCACCACATCATACAATTTAAAACTTTCCTCCATGCGCAAAATCCACCATGCATAATCGTTTTCTTCCATATAGTCCCAGTCATAAATAGGATTGCCCCAATATTGACCGTCTGCTGAGAACGAATCGGGCGGAACACCGGCAACCCCTGTCGGATCCCCTTTTTCATCCACTAAGAATAATTCAGGGGTCGTCCACATTTCCACACTGTCACGTGCCACATAAATCGGGATATCTCCGATAATCTTGATATGATTTTTGTTGGCATACTGTTTAAGCGCAGTCCATTGTTGGAAGAACCAGTATTGTGTGACCCGATGATAGTTCACTCTCTCTTGATGCGCACCGCAGTATTCAAGTACTCTTTCTTTCTCGTACGCTCGAAATTCTTCCGGCCACTCATACCAAGCCCGTAAACCTTGTCCTTCTTTAATGGTCATATACTCTACAAAAGGCTCTAACCAGTTTTCATTGTTCTTGATAAATTTTTGAAAATTTTTGGTTTTCAGGCCGCCATTTGCAACGAAGTTTAAAACAGCCTGCTCTAAAAGCGGTCTACGTGCATTAAAGATACGATGGTAATCCACCTTTTTTGGGTTGTCGCCAAAATTGACGTCCTGTACATCCTTTTTTGTAAGTACACCCTCTTCGATAAGCAGATCAAAATCGATAAAATGTGTATTCCCTGCAAAAGCGGAGAATGATTGGTAAGGTGAATCGCCAAAGCTGGTTGTTGTCAGCGGTAAAATTTGCCAGTAGGTTTGTCCAGTTTCAACCAGAAAATCCACAAAACCATAGGCCGACTTTCCAAACGTGCCGATACCATAGTCATTCGGTAAAGATGAGATATGCAGTAATACACCACTTGTTCTTTCCATAATTAGCCTCCCATTCCTTTATTTCACACCCATTATATAGGAGAAGATTTTTTAGTGCAACCGATTTCGTAAATCTTTTATTTAATTTTTCCTTTTATTGAAAGCGGAAACAGAATAGCCTATAATAAACATAGCAAATGGAGAGGAATAATTTATATGGCTATTACGATACGAGATGTCGCTAAGAGAGCGGGTGTAGCCCCTTCAACTGTTTCACGCGTTGTCGCCGACAGTCCGTCAATTAGTGAAAAGACAAAAGAGAAAGTCCGGCGAGTAATGGAGGAATTAAACTACTACCCGAACGTAAATGCGCAAGGGCTTGCAAGCAGTCGTTCTAAAACAATCGGTCTTATTTTACCTTTGGCCTCCGATGCGTTTTATCAAAACCCTTTTTTCCCAACTGTTCTTCGGGGAATTAACGATGCCATGTCTAAACATGACTATTCAATTTTATTATCAACGGGGCAAACAAATGACCAGCGCCTCAAACACTTGCAAAAAATTGTGTATGGAAAACAAGTCGAAGGGTTAATTTTTTTATATGCAGCAAAAGAGGATCCTCTTTTGAATTTTGCACTAGAAGCGAACTGTCCCGCTGTAGTCATTGGCTCACCCGAAAATCAAAAAGTCCATTTTGTCGATAATGACAATGAAACATTGGGCTATTTGGCCACCAAGCATTTAATCCATGAAGGCGCCCAGCGCATTGCCTATGTGGGTGGAGATATGAATCAGTTCTTTATTTCAGCACGCTTGGCGGGATACAAACAGGCTTTAAAAGCGAATGGGATTCCTCTAAAAGAAGAGACCATTTTCAACGATTTTATGTTTCTGCCTTTGGATGGTTATGATTTAATTAATAACAATAAAGCTTTTGAACAGTTCGACGGCCTTGTTATTGCGGATGAACTCGTTGCTTTAGGTATCCGCCAAGCTTTAGATGAAAAAGGCTGGACCCATCTTAAAACTATCAGTTTCAGCTCCTACAAGCATCAACTGTATAATTTATCGTCTGAGGAAGCCTACGTGAATTTAAACAGTCACCTGCTTGGCAGCCGAGCAGTCGATATTTTATTTGATGCTTTGCAAATGACAACGAATAGAAATAAACGATTTATTCATGAATACATTGATGCTGAGTTAGTTACTTAACGCATTCGATGGAGGAGGTTTTCACTTATGGCGAGACACACTCCTGTACAATGGAGGAAACTCAATATTTATAGTCTGTTTTTACGCAATTTTTCAACGCATGGAACATTTGATGCGGTCCATTCGGAGCTCGACCGGATAAAGTATTTAGGCACCGACGTGATTTGGTTTTTGCCCTTTTATCCCATTGGCGAAGTGAATCGCAAAGGAAGTGTCGGCTCGCCTTATGCGATTAAAGATCACCGTAAAATTGATCCGGCGTATGGCACACTGGACGACTTTAAATTGCTGGTTAAAGAAATTCATAAACGAGACATGAAAGTGATGATTGACGTTGTCTTTAATCATACGGCACCCGACTCTGTGTTGGTCCAAGAGCATCCCGAATGGTTTTATTTGAAGCCAGATGGATCTATGAAAAACCGCGTAGGCGACTGGAGTGATATTGTAGATTTAGATTATTCCGATCGAGACTTATGGGAATATCAAATAGAGACCCTTATGCAGTGGGCAGAAATTGTCGATGGTTTTCGTTGTGATGTGGCTCCTCTAGTTCCGCTCGCCTTTTGGAAGGCGGCACGCAAACGAATCAATAGTATAAAACCCAATTTTATTTGGCTGGCTGAAACCGTTGAAAGAGACTTTATTACGTATTTGCGTGCGAAAGATATGATTGCCCATAGTGATAGTGAAATCTATGAAGCTTTTGATCTCACTTACTCTTATGATGTGTTTAAAGAATACAAAGCTTATCTTACAGGAGAAGTACCGCTTTCTACTTATACACAAGCTTTAAATATGCAGGACTCCACCTATCCGGATAATTATATTAAGTTACAGTTTCTTGAAAATCATGACCATGACCGGCTTGTCTCTTTTTTAGAGGACGTCGAAGACCTTGTGGAATGGACCGCTTTTTATTATTTACAAAAAGGAGCCACCCTCGTTTATAATGGACAAGAAGTTGGCTCAAATCACTTGCCCAATCTTTTTGAGAAAGATCCCATTAAGTGGTGGAGTACCGGTATTAATTTAAACGGCTATATGAGCCATTTAAGTCAGGTGAAAAAGAAATATGTCCCCGTGGAAAATGTTTTTTATCAATTAGAAGCTTTTGATGAGTTGGATACGGTAGCGATGATTTACGAAGATGCATTTGATAAAAGAATTGGTATTTTTAATTTAAAACACCAAGAAGGAAAAGTACCGGTAGCAGTACCGGATGGGGAATATAAAAATTTACTTAATGCGCAGCCTATTCATGTAGTCGATGGTCAAATCAATCTAGTCGATAGTCCAGCGTTTTTTATCGCAGA
>JBHWQC010000042.1:0-2889 GCA_043425375.1 Atopostipes sp. | reverse complement strand
GATTAATCCAATGACGCAATCTGCTCAAGATGATCTGGGTTATGACACGGAGGATTATAAAAAAATCGACCCGCTTTTTGGAACAGACGAAGCGGGTGAGCGATTAATTGAAGAGATTCACCAAAGAGACATGAAAGTTATTTACGACTTTCCCTTGAATCACACGTCCGATCAACACCCTTGGTTCAAAGAAGCCTTAAAAGGTAAAGATAACCCGTACCGTGATTATTATATTTGGGCGGATGGGAAAGAAAATGAACCTTATCCGAATAATTGGCTTGCGGCATTTGGCGGATCCGCTTGGAGTAAGGAGTTGAATGGCGATCAATATTATCTGCATCTATTCAAGCAATCGATGCCGGACGTGAATTGGGATAACCCTAAACTGCGAGACGAGATGGCTGAAATTCTGAACTACTGGATTGAAAAAGGGATTGACGGTTTTCGGTTGGATGCCTTTATTTATATCGATGTCGACAAAGACTTTCCAGACCACCCAGATGAAATGGGTGTTGGCCAGGATATGAATGAGCACGGTGAAAAAATACAAGGCTATTTATCAGAAATGAATGAAGCGATTCAACACAAAGAAAAGGAAGTCTTTATCGTTGGTGAAGCAACGAGTGCAGATATTGACATTACCAACTGGTATACAGAACCGAGCAGGAATATTGTCGATAAAATTATTACGATGCATTATTTTCAAGACAATGAAGAGTTAATGGATGATTCGGTCTCTGAGGCCATGCAGCATGTGCCTTTAGATTTTAAAAAATTTAAAGAGGTACAGGAGAATTTTCAAGCAGGACAAAAAGAGAATGGGGGCCCGATTTTGTATTGGTCCAACCATGACCTGCCGCGTTCCCCCCATAAATATGGGGATATGGAAAACTACCGCGACAACACAGCTAAAATGATGGCTGCTATGCTTTATTTACAAAAAGGTATACCTATTATTTATTACGGAGAAGAAATCGGTATGAAAAATGTTGCCTTTGACGATCCGGGGAATGTTGAAGATGCCGGCGCCATGGAATTTTATGAGGATGCTCAAAAAG
This sequence comes from Atopostipes sp., assembly GCA_043425375.1. Taxonomy (GTDB): domain Bacteria; phylum Bacillota; class Bacilli; order Lactobacillales; family Carnobacteriaceae_A; genus Atopostipes. The sequence goes on along the minus strand of JBHWQC010000042.1, from coordinate 1,831 downwards.
CGGGCTGGAACCATAATAAAATCATGCACCATATCAATCTATCCGCTCGAAATGTGTCGCGAGGCATTATGCAATGGGATGCGAATAAAAAAGTGGGCTTTACTGAAGGCAATCCTTGGACACACTTTAATCGTGAAGAAAAATATAATGTGGCCGAACAAGAAAAAGAGGAAACGAGTATTCTCAACTTTTATAGACAGTTGCTGGCATTAAAGAAGACGGCTGTCTTTCAAGAAGGCTCGTATGAACGAATCGAAACCGAAGACTCACTATATGTATATAAACGGGAATTGAATAATCAGCAAGCTCTCGTCTGCAGTAATTTTTCAGAGGAGAGGAAGACTTTTCCATTGGACAGCGCTTGGACGGATGAACAGATTGTTTTAGAAAACGAAGGGAATCGAGTAGAAGACAATCAGCTCCAATTAGCGCCCTATGGCACCGTTGTATTTGTTCAAAAATAAAACGAGTGTGAACGCATGATATTTTACATGCGTTTTTACTTGTTTCCAGCAAATAGGGTTACTAAACGGATGCGAAGAAGAGTATAATAAAGAGAAAGAAGAGAGCATTTTACGCCACTCATTTTTGAAGAGAGTTTCAGTACATACAAGATATTCGATTTTAGAAATGAGGGGATACCGATGATTGAAAAATATATCTATGCGGTGACAAAAGAATTGCCAAAAAATACGAGACAAGAGACGAGCGCGGATCTTAGACGCACAATTTCTGCCCAAGTAAAAAAGAAAAAGAATGAACTTACAGAAGCAGAAAAAGAGAAAGAAGTGCTGATTGAATTAGGGCCGCCAAAAAAGCGGGCGGAATATTATAGAGGATCTGAAAGATATTTGATTGGACCAAGATATTTTGAACGATACTTGTTCGTGTTAAAAGTCGTCTTACTTTCTATATTCGTCGGTCTTTCCCTCATTCACGGCTTTTCTATTCTGTTTTCAATCAATAAGGTGACAGAAGTTATTGGCGGTTATATCGGTTCTTTGTTAGCTGCACTTTTACAAGGCGTTGCATGGGTTACAGGTATTTTTGCGCTTCTTGAATACAACGATGTGACTTTACAGCAAAACACCAAGGAAAAAACGTGGGATCCTGCACAATTACCGCCTGTACCTAAAGAGAAAGCAAGAATATCCAGAGGTGAGTCTGTTTTTTCTATTCTTTTTATTACCATCATTTTGACGGTTCTTTTCTTCTCACCTGAAGCAATAGGCATCTATTATTTTATCGGGGAGTCCATGGAATTTATCCCCCTGTTCAATCTTCGAGAATTATTCCTTTTTCGCAGTTTAATTTTTATCGCTTTTACTGTTGAAATATTTGTTGAAGTGATAAAAATTATCAAAGGAAGATGGACAAGCAAAGCAGCCATCTTGGTGACGGGCTTAAATATCCTCTCGGCTGGACTCGTGATTTATGGGCTCTCCAATGCTTCGATTTGGAACCCTGAAATCATTTCAAGAATTGAGCGATTTATCCCGCTTTCATTTGAACAAATTCTCTCTTTGATTATAATGGGGATAGTTCTGGTGACGGTCATCGAATCGGTATCTGCTTTGTATCGAGGGTTTAAATATGGTGAAGAATAAACAGTAAATGAAGGGAAGGGAGTGCAAATGTGAATAGATTTTTACTAGGAGCAATTCTGCTTTTCTTGCTTACAGGCTGTCATGCTGAAGAAAGCATGCCTGCAGATGTAGAATCAAATCAAATAGCAACAAATAAAGAAACAAGACCTGCTGAAAAAGAGCTAGAAGCAAGTGAAATGAAAGAAGCTGAGAGGCTGGATTATGAAACATTAAAAGCTGCTACG
>JBHWQC010000041.1:0-5035 GCA_043425375.1 Atopostipes sp. | reverse complement strand
ACTGTGATTGGTTTCGCAAAATCGAGTTCATGCGACACGAAATTGAGATTGGTTTCGCAGGATTAAATGAGTACAACACCAAACTGAGATTGGTTTCGCGAAATCAAATTCGTGCGAAACGAAATAGCGTTTCGTTTCGTAAAAGTGACATGCTTACTCAGGTATAACAAAAAGCCAGACCCTTCTAAAGAGTCCGGCTTTCATCAATGAATAACGCCTTCTAATTTAGTGAATCATAGTATTCCTGAGCCACTTCTTGATATTCGCGTCCATCGATATCCACTGCCGCATTCAGTTCAATCACTTGCTCGGTCGTCAAATCCGCATTGATCTCATTTAGAATCTCCTCAATATCCGGATTCGCTTCTAATACTTCCTGATCAATCACCGGCACTAAGTTATAGGGCGGCCAAAAGTTTTGGTCATCTTCTAATACTAAAAATTCATCATCATTCACTAATTGCCCATCCGTGGTATACGCAGGCGTTGCATCCGCTTCATCATTTCGAAGAATTTGGTACTTCAGGCTATTGTCATAAACCGTCGAATCAGCAAAATCAAATTCGCCATACACTTCAGCAAGTCCTACTAGTCCATCTTCACGCAAATCAAATTCACCTTGTGAGGCAAAACGAATTTGATCGGCATTTTCCTGCAGGTCACTGATTGTGGTAACTCCTAATTCTTCTGCCACGTCTGTTCGAATCGCAATCCCTTGCGCATTATTTGCAGGGGCATAGTCCAAAGTGGTCAGGCCAATCGCCTCATATTCTTCGCGAATGGTTTCCGCGACCGTATCCGGATCTGTTTCCAAAGGTAAATTGAAAATAGTGATTAATGCGGTTCCTGTATACTCAGGATATAAATCAATTTCACCAGATTCCAGCGACTGCGGAATCACAGAAGTCGCAATGTTTTGGACCCTTTCCACATCATGCCCGTTATCTTCTAAAGCCAACGCATAAATTTCACTCACAATTAAACTCTCCGTGAAATCCTTTGACCCGACCTGAATTGTCCCGTCCTCACTTCCACATGCCACTAAAAGAACACCCAATAATAACGTGACAATTCTTAACACCCATTTTTTCATCCAATCGCCTCATTTCTCTCCCACAGTATATAACGTTCACGTCAAAAATTAAAATCAGAAGGTTAAATATTGAAGGATAAGAGGGGAAATCTTATAATTTAGGAGCCATTCATTATATACTAAGTAAAATTATTAGGAGGAGGAGACGTATTGCTTCGACAAATCATCGACTATTTTTCCACAAATAGCGAACAATATTTTCAATATGTATGGGAACATGTCAGCCTGAGTCTTTCAGCCTTAGCGATTGCACTCCTTATTGGCATACCGCTCGGATATATTAGCTATAAAAATAAAAAACTAGCAGAGTTTTTCACATCGGCTTCGCAATTTTTACGGATTATTCCAAGTTTAGCCGTCTTGTTTATTTTGATTCCCATTATCGGAACAGGGGCACTTCCGGCTTTAATTGCGTTGGTCTTTTTAGCTGTGCCGCCGATTATTATCAACACGATTCTTGGGTTAAATGAAATTCCCCTGGTGATTAAAGAAGTCGCTTTAAGCATGGGAATGAACAACAAAGAGCTGATGGTCCGTATCGAATACCCGTTGGCCCTGCCTTATATTTTAAATGGCGTCAAACTGGCCTTAGTGGAAATAATTGCTAGTGCCACTTTAGCGACGTACATTGGCGCTGGAGGGTTAGGGACCCTAATTTTCACGGGACTAGGTTTGTACCGGATGGATTTACTTGTGATTGGCGGCGGATCGGTGATGATTCTCTCGCTCTTAAGTATGTTTCTATTCGATTGGATAATTGAAAGGGTGACAAAAAATGTTGGCTGATCCGGTGATTCGCTTTAAACACATTTCAAAAAGTTATGGTTCAAAGACGGTGATTAAAGATTTGTCGTTGAATATTGCAGCGGGGCAATTTGTGACCATGCTGGGCACTTCAGGGTCAGGGAAAACCACTCTTCTGAAAATGGTCAACCGCTTGGTAGAACCCGACAGTGGCACAATAGAAGTACATAAGCAAGACGTGAAAAGCAGAGACCTGATTGAGCTAAGGAAAAATATCGGCTATGTCGTCCAGCAGATTGGACTTTTTCCGCATGTAACGGTGGAAAAAAATATCGCAACAGTCCCTGAATTGCAAGGCTGGGAAGAAGAGAAAATCAAGAATCGTGTCGTTGAGCTTATGGAATTGGTGAATTTACCCTATGAAGACTACGGGCATCGTTTTCCAAAACAATTATCCGGCGGGCAGCAGCAGCGAATCGGTGTGGCTCGAGCCTTAGCAGCCAACCCTAACATTATGTTGTTAGACGAACCCTTTGGCGCAGTCGATGCCATTACACGAAAAGATTTACAGAATCAAATTAAAAAGATTCACAGTGACTTAGCAGAAAAAACGTTCCTGTTTGTCACACATGATATTAATGAAGCCTTTCTCCTTGGGGATAAGGTGGTCATTATGGATGAAGGGAAAATTCTGCAATACGATACGCCACAAAATATTGTCCGGAATCCAGGATCACCTTTTGTCAAGAACCTGTTGGAAACGAAGTATGAAGAAGAAAGTTTATGGAGTGAGTTACGATGATTGATTATTGGAATACGTCATCTGAGCGACTAATTACGGCTTTCTTTGACCATATGGGACTTGTTTATATTTCCTTAGCGATTGCCTTTGTAATCGCCATTTTAATCGTCTTCTTTTTTATCAACCAAGACCGGTGGTTAAGCCGTCTCGTTTATTTTTTTTCAGCTTTGTACTCGGTACCTAGTTTTGCCTTGTTCGCTTTACTGATTCCGTTGACAGGCTTAGGAACCACTTCCGCCATTATCGTCCTGGTTTTATATAGCGAGTACGTCTTGCTGCGGACCTTTATTACGGGAATTAAAGAAATTGATCCGATGATTATCGAATCCGCGGTGGCGATGGGGATGACGGAAAAAGAATTATTCTTTCGCATTCAACTGCCTTTAGCCTCAAAATCAATTTTTAGCGGGGTCCGCTTAGCTCTGACTTCCATTATTGGCATTGCAACGATTGCGGCCACGATTAATGCCGGCGGTTTAGGGACGATTATCTTTGACGGCCTGCGCCGACAAAGTTTAGCTATTATGATCTGGGGCACGCTGCTCACTATATTGTTAACCCTTCTCAGCAATGTCCTGCTGCAAATCATAGAGAAATTAAGTTTGCGGAACTTGGAGTTGGAATAAACAATAGATAACATGCCCGTTCACTTTAAAATTTGCAAAAATTAAGTGAACAGAAGGCTTTACACTTAAAAATTCACGAAAAGTAAGTGCAAAATAACTTTGCAAATAAAAAACCGCAAAAAGTAAGTGCAAAATAAATTTGCACTTAAAAAACCACAAAAAGTAAGCGTAAAATAACTTTTCACTTAAATATTCACAAAAAGTAAGTGCAAATACGAAAAAAGCAACAAAGGACAATCAATTAGTCCTTTGTTGCTCTTTTTCACCTTTAAAGCTGATCTTGAATGACATTTTCACTTAAATAACGCTTCAAGAAAGCTTTTGTTCGTTCGTTTTCGGGATTGTTAATCACTTGATCTGCTGGTCCCGACTCTTCAATCACGCCGCCATCCATAAAGACCACACGACTAGAAACATCGCGCGCGAAGGCCATTTCGTGAGTCACGACAATCATCGTTAAGCCTTCTTGGGCCAAAGCGGTCATGGTTTCTAACACCTCGCCGACCATTTCCGGATCGAGCGCACTTGTCGGCTCATCGAACAGTAAAATTTCTGGATTCATCGACAAGGCCCGAGCAATCGCCACCCGCTGCTGCTGTCCGCCAGAAAGCTGGTCAGGACGCGCATCACGGTAAGGAGCCATCCCGACTTTTTCTAAGTTCGCTAAGGCAATTTTTTCGGCTTCTTCTTGTGAGCGGCCTAAAATTTTGACTTGGCCGGCGGTACAGTTTTTCAACGCATTCATATTTTTAAAAAGATTGAACTGTTGAAACACCATCCCCACTTTTGCGCGGTATTTATTTTGATTAAATGAGTTTTTTAAAATAGAATTGCCATGGTATAAAATATCGCCGCCAGAGGGGTCTTCCAGTAAATTCAAACAGCGCAGCAAAGTGGATTTACCCGAACCAGAAGCCCCGATAATACTAATGACTTCGCCCGATTCCACTTCAAAATCAATATCTTTCAATACTAAATTGTCGCCGAATCGTTTTTCTAAATGTTGCACTTCCAATATTTTTTTAGACATCCTTATCTTGCTCCTCTCTCAGCCGTGGCAGGCATCGTACTGGATTCATGAACCGTGTACGAGCTGGAACCGCCCATATATTTTTCAATTAAACGCAATAAGCGGGTGGTCACAAAGGTCATTACTAAATAAATCACTGATGCAATAAAGAAACTTTGGAAGGTCATATATGTTGACCCGGCGGCTGAACGTGTAACGAAGAATAATTCAGTCACCGCAATCACGTTCAATACCGAGGTATCTTTAATATTAATGACAAACTCGTTCCCTAAAGCAGGCAGTGTATTGCGAATCGCTTGCGGTAAAACAACCGTTGTCATACTTTGGAAATGATTCATTCCAATCGCTTTAGCCGCTTCCGATTGGCCGTCATCGACACCCATAATTCCGCCGCGGAAGACTTCAGCCAAATAAGCGCCGGTGTTTACCGAAACAATAATCAAAGCCGCTGTCATCGGACTCATGTCAATATTAAAGAATAATTTTGAACCGTAGAAAATAAGCATCGCTTGCACCATCATCGGTGTGCCGCGGAAGACTTCAATATAAACTGTAATAAGGAAATCAAACAGTTTATACAACACAAAGCCCAATGGATTTCGTCTGCGATTTACAGGGATTGAACGATAAATGGCAATGATTAAACCAATAATCGATCCCACAACCGTGGAAATCAGTGCAATAAATAAAGTGTTACGCGCACCCACTAAGAACTGGCTGCCATAGTTATCCCAAATCCC
>JBHWQC010000040.1:0-4604 GCA_043425375.1 Atopostipes sp. | reverse complement strand
TGTTCGGTATCCCCTTCAAATGCATATATACTGCACTTATGTGCTATATATATTATGTAAACTAAATGATAAAAAAGATAGAGAGTTTACAGCAACTAAGAAAGCAGCTCCTTTTTTCCTGCTTTGTTCTCTCTTAACGCTCATTTGAAGAAATATCGGACAAAATAATTAAGAAGTTTTGAAATTTTAAATATTCTTGTCAAAATATTTTTCAACCGTTGATTTTTTATGACCTTAAATATTTTCTTTTAGCATTTGGTCGTTCTTTCAATCAAATCCGTCATCGTGTCTCCGCTTGAGCAACTGTTTCAATTTCGAGTCCTGGCAGTTTATTTTATATGCTAGTCCGACGGCTGATCGCAAAAAGACTATAGACATTGACATACTACACATCAAAACATCAAAATGAAATGCGAGTGGTTAAGTTACTACTTAATTATTTGTGCTTTTTTATTATTTTTCCAAAGAACTAAAGAACTAAAGAAAAGAACGGATGTTTTTCTAAGCTTTTTCTAAGCTTTTATGTTATCTGCTATGCGTTTAGATAGGTTTTAGTAGAGATCCCATCGCGAATATCGTTAAATAGCTCAGAAATCTTCCTGGGGCGATGGAAGTTAATTTTTACATAGCGTTCAATCGCTTTGACGCTTTTGAAAATTTGTAATCACAATATAATTTAAGTTTTGTTGCAAACATCTCACTATAAAATAAAATAAAACTATTTCTGAGTTTTCTAAAAGTAATGGTCTGATTAAAGCAATCATCTAAGTAATCCTCGAGGTATCTTGTGTCTGTTTCCGTTAAAAACATAAATCTTTATTGACTATCAGTTGTCGAAGCATTTGTTCCATATAACAAGATAACAAGACCATATCAGAAAATTTAATTTGTTGTAATTCACTTGGTATGGCTCCATGGTTCATTGCAAAACAAATAATCAATATAGAAATAACCCTTTACGGTATGGAGACTAAAATCCTGATGGATCGCTAAATGAAGCACATAATAATCTAAAATCATCGCTCTACTCCCCTCTCCCCTTTGTGAAATAAAGGGTCCCTCTTCCTTTTTCAATTGCATTAATTATATGCAATCATACGTGTGATTTATACTCTAGTTGAATTAAAGGGTCAACTTCTAGTCTTACTGGAATAGATCGATTTTAGAGTTATTTGAAATAAGCATGCACAGCAATTGTCCGTACAATTACAGATTGAACCGTTTCAAATCGGCTTGCTCTGTCGATTTGGACGGTTCAGTTAATTGGTGGCTTTGCTCCCAATCCCCCTATTCTATACTGAATGGTGTCTCATTCATTTATCTATATAAGTATAATGAAAAAATCTATTAATTTAAGTATTCATTCATTAATTGGGCAAGTCCATCTGCTGAAGTCTTTTTTTCTAGATTCTCCACAGCATTTAAATTAGTTCTTTTTATTCCACATTAGTTATTTATTGTAGCATAATCAAATCGAGCATATCCAATCTCAGAAGCATTCTTCATCAGCTCGAGGTTCAGCCACGAAGCTAATTTATGAAATTCAACTTCTTTATTAAATGGAAATTTACTTAACTCCTTACTATGCAGCTCATAGTCTGTTAATGCTGAGAGTATTTTCTCCCACCTATGCGCTAGAGATTTTATATACATTTTTATTTCTTCTACATCATTTGTTACTTTTATATCCTCTTTAGATAAACGATCCTCCCCGAAAGAATAATCTAAGACCATCTCCCACCAGTATGTTATGTGCCATAGCGTCCAAGAAATACTTGGCGGACCAATATCATAAGCTTCAGTATGAGGCAATTCTGCGTACCACTCTCCTTTTTCTTCCTTTATATGCAAACTACTTTTTGGTGAGGGCCACATATATTCCTCTTGGTCTAAAGATGTCAGATGATAGTCAAGAAGCTGTTTTGCGATGCTAAATTGGAATTTTATATTATTTATCAATACATTATTATTCATTGTCAGCACCCTTTTTATAATAATCTATAATGTAAGTCTTAAGAAGTTTTTGAAAGAGAACGCCATGTGAGAAAACTGAGACTTGCAAATAATAAAACAATTAATTTAAACAAAATCCCCAGCTGTTCCCTCGTCCAAAAGTAAAGATTGTAAACAGTTGAAAACTTACGACTGTCGCATATGCATATATGAGTCTTTATTTCCTATACATCGTTAATATCTTTTATATCCTCTTTAGTTAAATCGCTTCACTGAAAGAAATTCATTTCATTATTTTGCATATTATTCGATGTAAGCTCGACAAGGTTTAGCATATTATATATCTGCACAATCACAATAGGTGCAAATGCATCATTTAATGCATTCGCACCTTTTCTAAATTGTCAACTTCCTTATATTAATGACATGATTAAAATGAGAGAGATTTTTTGATTATCCAGATATTTTAATATTCAATCAACTTCAATTGTTTATCTTCGATTGTCCAAATTTGTTCAGCAATATTTTTCATAAAATATTGGTCGTGCGAGGTAAACAAGATTGTGCCATTATAACTTTTCATCAAATTTTCTAATGCTTCAATAGTTTCCACATCAATAAAGTTCGTTGGTTCATCAAGTATGAGCACATTACTTGGATCGGTGAAAAGTTTCGCAATCACCAATCGAGTTGCCTCGCCACCACTTAAATCTTGAATGGCTTTACTCGATACTTCTTGTTGATTAAAGCCTAAATTATTTAACACACTTCGTATAACCGGCTCTGTATAATCGGAAGCTTGCATTAAATAATCTACCATCGATTTTTCTCCAGTTAACTGGTAGTCCATTTGTCTGTAAGTAGAGAACACAACTTTCTTCGAAAGTATTATGCCTTCACCATTATTTAAAATATGCTGAAACAATGTTGATTTCCCCGACCCATTTGGCCCCACAATTCCAATTCTTTTACCTACTGGAAATTGAAAGCTCATTTCATCAAATAAGGTCTTCTTTCCTTTTTTAATAGAGACATCTTGCCCCATAATTGGAAATGAGTTATGGATTTCTAATGTTTTGGGTGTAGGGAAATGAATAGTCTTATCACTGTCCAATTTCTTGACCACTTCTAGTTGTTCTACTCGCTTTTCAATGGCCTTAGCTGATTTATGCGCTGCTTTTTGAACCGTGTCTTTTTGTTTTGAAGAAGCTAATCGATCCGGTTTCACTGAGCGATTTTTTTGTTTTGCACTTACTTGACTCATTTTTTCTGCTTGGGCTTGTTTCTCTTTTGCTGCTTGTTCTAAACGTTCCTTTTCTTTCGCAAAATTTTCATAGGCATTCTCTTGCTCAATACGTTCTTGTTCCTTTTGCTCTTGGTAAGCGGAGTAATCCCCGTTATATACATTCACTTTCCCATCTTGAATCTCCCAAATAATATCCACTACTTCATCTAAAAAGTAACGGTCATGACTCACCACAATCAGTGTGCCATAGTAATACTTCAACTGATCGACTAAAAACTGAATCCCTTCTGTGTCTAAGTGTGTCGTCGGCTCATCCATCAACAACCCAAAATAATAATTGGAAAAGTACTCCGCTAAACGCATTCTAGTTTGTTCACCCCCGCTGAAATGATGGATACTGTTTTCGGGCACTTTTAACCGTGATAAGTATTCAGCGTCTACTTTTGTATAATCTGGTGTGATTTGTTCCTTTATTTGAGCATAATATTGAAAGTCAATTTTTGTATTCACTTCACCGCTATCCGGTTTTATTTCACCAGTGATAAGCTTAAGCAGCGTGCTCTTACCTTCTCCATTTCTGCCAACAATTCCTATTTTCTGATTCTCGTACACTTTTAGGTCTTCTATATGCAATACATCTTTATTCTGGTAACTTTTCTCAATTTGTTTAAGTTCAATAACTAATTGATTCATTTAATTCATCTCCTGTACTTTTATTGACCATTTGTTTGTTCATCTATTTTTGGCAATAAAAAATACAGGTCAAAGTCTCTTCGGCTTCAATCTGCATGTTTTCTCTTATATTAAACGTACCGAAAGAGACTCCTCCTCTATCGGAAAAGTTACTTTCAAGGTATTGTTACTCATAAGATTTGCAAGCATGACAAAAAAGCCAATTTCTTCTAGAAAATTGAGCCTGTTTCCTATTGCCATTCTTAACGTAATCTCATGGATGCAATCACCTTTACACGTCCTTTATTTATTATGTATATAAATTAACATTTTCTAACATTTTTGTCAATTGCCATTGTTTTCTTAAAGCTTAAAGAATGGCTTTAGCTTAATACTCAATAAATAATTTCACTCATCAACTCTATATCTTCAAAGTGATATTAATAGCCTTTGCCTCTCCCCTATGGTCGCATCAAACACACAAAATCCCACCTACGGATATAGATGGGTCTTTTGTGTTGCTCTTTCTAAGGGAAATTACTTTATACCTATAGTCTATATTTACTCATCATGCCGACTTCAGAAGCGGTAGATAAGATGCTTGCCATATTGTCCGCAGGTGTACTTCCAAAACAACTAATCGGAAAGCCACGATTCGTCCCAAAATTTGTCCAAACAGGTGTCGATAAAGAATAATATCCTTTACTCATATAGGTATAAAATTTATCCGCAA
>JBHWQC010000039.1:0-26314 GCA_043425375.1 Atopostipes sp. | reverse complement strand
TTCGTTAATCACGCTTAAAGCTTGTGCACCAAAGGCTTCGTTGGCTTCGATTAATTCTAAATCTTCAACCGTCATGCCCGCTTTTTCCAACGCTTTTTGCGTAGAAGGAATAGGACCTGTTCCCATAATTCGCGGGTCGACCCCGCCAATGCCGTAAGCCTCAATTGTAGCTAACACTTCTAGACCTAATTCTTCTGCTTTTTCTTTGTTCATCAAGATTAAAGCCGCGGCACCATCGTTAATACCGGATGCATTACCAGCAGTCACAGTTCCATCTTTTTTGAACGCCGGTCTTAATTTACCCAGTGATTCAGCCGTTGCGCCAAAACGCGGGAATTCATCTGTATCGACAACAACAGGATCGCCTTTTCTTTGCGGCACAGAAATTGGTGTAATTTCATCTTTGAAACGGCCGCTCTTAATCGCTTTTTCCGCACGGTTTTGACTTTCTGTTGCTAAATCATCTTGCTCTTCGCGCGTGATGCCATATTGTTCAGCAATGTTTTCAGCAGTAACCCCCATATGGTAGTCATGGAAAGCATCGTGTAGGCCATCATGAAGCATGGTATCAATCACTTGACCGTCACCCATTCGTTCACCAAAACGGTGGTTCGGTAAAATATAAGGCGCACGAGTCATATTTTCCGTTCCGCCTACAACAACTACATCACTGTCCCCTAAAAGAATCGATTGCGCTCCGCTCACCACGGCTCTTAAACCGGATCCACATAAGATATTCACGCTTGTCGCATGGGCTTCTTGCGGGATTCCTGAATGAATCAACACTTGACGCGCCACATTTCCTTTATTTCCAGCACTATACACATTTCCAAATACAACTTCTTGCACTTCTTTCGGGTCTAAATTAATCGATTCCATGGCGGATTTCACCACTTCAGTTCCTAATTCAACAGCGGTTACATTTTTAAAAGCACCGCCGAAACTTCCAATTGCACTACGTTTTGCTGCTACTATTGCTACTTCAGTCATTATTTATCTCCTTCATACTTTTCGTTTTCTAGTCGACTCTTCTTAGTTTCGTTTGTTTGAGCGTCTCCAGATACCTAATTCTTCTGCTTCTTTGATTAAGTCTTCTCTAAAGTCTGGGTGTGCTAAGTTAATTAAACCTTCTGCACGTTCCCAAGTGGACTTGCCTTTCATATTGAAAATACCATATTCTGTGACAATATTTGACACTTGTGAACGAGGAACGGTAACAATGGAGCCCGGTGACAGTAAATTCTTGATGCGCGAGTGACGCTTTCCTTGCCTGTCTACAAAAGAAGACGTTAGCGCGATAAAGGCTTGACCACCTTTAGATTCATACGCGCCTGTATTGAAATCCGCTTGCCCACCAGTTCCTGAAATTTGACGTTTCCCAATCGTTTCAGAACTGACTTGGCCATATAAATCAATTTCCATGGCATTATTAATCGCTACCATATTATCTTGTTGTGCAATGACTGCCGGGTGATTGACATAGTCTACACTGTAGGAAGCCACCGCTGGGTTTTTATGCAAGAAATCATACGTTTTATTGGTACCCATAGCGAAAGTAAACACAATTTTCCCTGGATCCAAGTTTTTATATTTCCCAGTGATGCTGCCTGATTCATACATATCCACAAAGGAATCGACAAACATTTCCGTGTGGATACCTAAGTCTTTCAAATCAGATTTGGCAATCATTTCACCAATCGCATTGGGCATACCGCCAATTCCTAATTGAATGACCGAGCCATCTTGAATGCGATCAATAATCAAAGAAGCAATTTTTTCATCTTCCTCACTGGCTTTGGCACTTGGGACTTCCGTCGGCAGCCAATCCACTTCCACTAAGTAATCGACTTCTGAAATATGCACGGATTCATTCAAGCCACCATACACATGCGGTAAATTCGGATTTACTTCCAAGATCACTGTTTTAGCCGCATCGACCATTGAACGACTTGAAGCCACCGATGTACTAAAGTTAAAATAGCCCTTGTCATCCATCGGCGTTACACCAAGAATTGCGACATCCAGCGTGTGATTTTCTTTATAATATCTTGGTTGTTCATGGTAGTTTAGCGGAATAAAAAAGGCCGAACCATTATCTTGCAACTTACGGTCATACCCGCTGTAATGGTGGTTGTTGTAAGTAAAGACTTCTTGAACCGGATCCGCTTCGATAACCGCTAGCGGTGTCGTACGAGTAGTGGCGCGGATTTTTACATCTTCCAGTTCATCTTTTCGCTTCGCCAATGCTTTGTCAACGTCTTGCGTTTGGGTCACAAATTGTCCGTATTCTACCCAGTCACCGGATTTAACGGCTTTAGCCGCTTGCTCTGCAGTGACTAATTTTTTATTGTACTCTTCTGTAAAGCTCATGTTATCATCCTTTTTCATCATTCAGTTTTAATGTTTTAGTCAAAATTCGGTTTGCGTTTTTCTAAGAAGGCAGCCATGCCTTCTGTTTGATGCGCATTTGAAAAGAGTAAGCCAAAGTTTGAGGCTTCATGGGCCAAGGCGTTTCCCAGTGGCATATCTACACCCTGTTCCATCGTTTGTTTCGCCATTTGAATACCGACGGAAGATTTTGAAAGCAAGGTTTTTGCGAAAGCTTCCACTTCATCGAGTAAATCCGCTTGGTCGACTACTTTATTGGCAATTCCTAAACGATAAGCTTCCTTCGCATCAATATTTTCAGCAGAAAAGACAAGTTGTTTTGCTCGGCCTAAACCAATTAAGCGAGAAAGTCGCTGCGTGCCGCCGTACCCCGGCATAATGCCTAAACCTACTTCAGGCAGACCTAGTTTTACATTGTTCGAAACAAAGCGGATGTCTGCTGCTAAGGCCAGCTCAAAACCGCCGCCTAAAGCGTAGCCATTGACTGCTGCAATGACGGGCTGAGGAAGTTTGGATAATTTATTGAAAATTTCATTGCCCCACGCCGATTGTTTTTGTGCTTCCGTACTTGTTAATTCATTCAGTTCCGTAATATCTGCGCCAGCCGCAAAAGCTTTTTCCCCAGCACCCGTCAGGATAACCACTTTCACGTCTGCGTCCTTTGCTACTGCTTCAATCACAGCATTTAAGTCTGTAAGCAGCTGCCCATTTAACGCATTAAGAGAATCTGGTCGGTTCAGGGTAATATAAGCGAGTGAATTTTTTACTTCATACTCAATAGTTTCGTAAGTCATTCTTAGTCTCCTCTATTTTAGTTGTATTCGTAGAATCCTTTACCAGTTTTACGTCCAAGCAAGCCCGCTTCCACATATTTTGTTAAAAGAGGCGCTGGGCGGTATTTTGGATCTTTAAATTCATTGTATAAGGTATGCATAACGGCTAAAACAACATCTAAGCCTACATAATCCGCTAACTCTAGAGGTCCCATCGGATGGTTGGCGCCTAATTTCATCGCTTCATCAATTTCTTCAAAGCTTGAAATGCCTTCATTGGCAACGAAAATCGCTTCGTTCATCATCGGCACTAAAATACGGTTGACGACAAAACCAGCGGAGTCTTTGACTTGAACGACTGTTTTATTTAGCTTCTCGCCAACTGTTTTCATGATGTCTGCTGTTTCTTCTGAGGTCACTAGCCCCACGTTTACTTCAATCAGTTTCATCACTGGCACCGGGTTGAAAAAATGAAGGCCGACAACTTTTTCTGGGCGTTTGGTGACTGCGCCTAAAGAAGTAATTGAAATAGATGAGGTGTTTGACGCAAGAATGGTCTCTTTTGGCGTGATCTCATCTAACTGACGGAAAATATCAAACTTAATGTCTGGGTTTTCCGTGGCGGCTTCCACTACTAATTGCGCTTCTTTCGCGTCATCATAAGTGGTTGACGATTGAATTCTTGCTAATACTTCGCTTTTTTCGTCTTCTGTCATTCGTTCTTTAGAAACCAGACGCGATAAGTTTTTATCAACTGTCGCTAGTCCTTTATCGACAAACTCTTGCTTGATATCATTTAAATAAACATTGTATCCGGCTTGCGCAAAGACTTGGGCAATACCGTTCCCCATTTGTCCGGCTCCGATTACCATTACTTGTTTAATTTCCACATTTTTCACTACTTTCGCTTTATTTAGATGGTTAGGTTCTTTAGCGCTTTCATCTTAACCGATAAGCTGAATGAATACCCCCTATAATAATGTATGATAGGTATAATGACAGGCTATACCTATTTGTTCATTTATACCCATATAACAAGGTTATTCAAGCCTTACTGAAGGTGAAAGCATTTACAATTTTTCCGTACATTAAATTTAACACATCTTTAAGGCTTGTCAATATGCGATTCTATGATTAATTCTTTTAGATTCTATAATTTAAGCTTATATAAGATAAACTTATATAAGGTTATTGTCATAGAAAAAGCGCCACTCCCTCTTCTTAGGCAGTGACGCTTGAATTCTTTTAACTGTATTTATACATATTCATGGTACTCATCAGGGTGTTGGTCTTCTACTCGGCCTTCTTCGCCTTTATCTAAAGCAAAAACTTTCTCCATTTCATCGGCAGTCAATTCAAAATCAAAAATGTTGAGATTGTCTTTTTGATGCGTTGGATCGCCTGAACGCACAATCGGCATAATTCCTCGTTGATACAACCAGCGGAGAATTACTTGCGGCGCCGATTTCTCGTATTTCTTACCTATTTCAATAAGATCCGGGTGGCGTTTCGCATCATTCAAGTCTCGGCCCAAGGGACTCCACGCTTCGGTTACAATGCCGTATTTCTCGTTCGCTTCTACGTTTTCTTTGTTGTGGAAATACGGATGAATTTCAATTTGGTTGGTTGCCGGCGTGACGCCCGTTTCATCGATAATTTTTTCTAAATGGTGTTCTAAAAAGTTTGAGACACCAATCGTTTTTACATAACCTAATTTTTGTGCTTGAATGAGTGCCTTCCAAGCCTCTACATATTTCCCATCATCTGGATTCGGCCAGTGAATCAAATATTTATCAAAATAATCCAGACCCGTTCGAGCGAGCTGCTCTTCAATAATTGTCAGTGCGCTGTCGAAATCATGGTATTTTCCAGGCAATTTCGAGCTGATAATCAACTCGTCCCTTGGTATACCAGACGCTCGCACTGCTTTTCCGACAATGCCTTCATTGTCATAATTGGTTGATGTATCAATTAAGCGGTAGCCGGCTTGAATCGCATCAAGAATTTGTAAAATTCCTTTATTTCCCATCAAGTCGATTGTTCCTAAACCAATACTGGGCAAAACTTGTCCATCATTTAATTTTACCTTCGGAATGTCTTTTGTCATTGTTTTTCCTCCTTAAGTTCTTTACCCTTTTACTTTATCACAGGCTTTCCAAAGAAGCAGTTCAGACGAATTGGAGAGCGTTTATCTACTCATCACCATTCACTTGTTTTAGCGAGTAAAATCTACTCTTGTCCGTCTAATTTCTGTTTTTTGACGGTTATTTTAATTTTATTCGTCAAATTTTTATTTTTTGACGGTTATTTTGTTTATATTCGTCATATTTCCAATTTTTGACGGTTAAATAAAAAAACATCACAAAATCCTGTAGATTCTGTGATGCCTTAGTGTTCAGTTTATAAAAAATTAGTCCGCCTCTGGAAATTCAATACTTGGCTCTACGTGATCTGAGTCTCTTTCAGAAAGTTTCGCCACAATAAATGGTGTGATGACACTTGTCAAGACCACTGCAAGCAGTGTTTGCGAAGCGGCTGCAGTTACATAAGGCCCTAAAACATCCGGGTAAATACTTCCTAGAATTCCGGCCGTGGAAACAGAAAGTCCGGCAACCGTTAAGAAAGTCGCACCCACTGTTCCATCGTTTTTAAGCAGTGAACGATCGATTAATACATACACAATACTAATGATATAGAACATAATCGTGACGACAATTCCACCCGCACCGGCTTGGAAAGCTTCGATTAAATTCAAGCCATATCCCAGATTCCAACCCATTAAGAAGGTGAGTCCAGGTAAAGCCGGCATAAAGAAATCGGCGAATTTCGGATCCAAATTACCAAAAACCACGCCAGCAATCATTGGGACCAGTGTACTAATAACTGGCATCCAATCCATGCCGCCACCGCTGGCGATGCCGTAAACAATCATTGGGACCGCAGCGATACTGAAAAGTCCGGTGATACCATAAACAGCTGTATCTTGTTTATTTCCATACTGCTGCATTAAGGATAAATAAACAGCCGGGTTAATGGAACAAACAACAATAGTAAAAGCGAGTGCACTGACCCCTAAA
Source organism: Atopostipes sp. (assembly GCA_043425375.1). Lineage (GTDB taxonomy): Bacteria > Bacillota > Bacilli > Lactobacillales > Carnobacteriaceae_A > Atopostipes. Next base: position 20,076 of record JBHWQC010000039.1, on the reverse strand, counting down.
ATACCGCTTTGACCAAAGAGCTGGATATAAAGTAAACTTAATCCTACCCCGACGATAAACTTAGTCAGCATCAAGACTCCTTGTCGTTTAAGCGCATAGCCAATTTTTTTCAAATCAATCCCTGTTCCCGAAGCAAAACAGATGGCTCCGATTAGCCCATTGGTTCCTGCACCACCAAAGATATGTTCGGTGAGCCCTCCAATTTGGAAAAGATTAGGCCATAAGGTGTAAAGCAAGGCACTTATCAGCATCGGTACCAAAAAAGTACCAGCTGGGATTCGTTTAATTGTATCTAACATGAGTTTTTCCTCTCTTTACTGATTAGTTTTAAATCGTTTCATTAAATAAATAATCGACAACGACAGCACCCATAGCTTTCGCAGAAATAATCAGCGATTTTTCGTTGATGTCAAATTTCGGATGGTGATGCGGATACGCTTCGCCGTTTTCCGGTTTTGCGCCCACATAAAAGAACATACTCGGGCGTTCTTTTGCATAGTAAGCGAAGTCTTCTGAAGGCGGAAGCGGTTCAGTAATTTCTACTCCTTCGACTTCTGAAATATCCGTATTTCTAAGCACCTCGGCACCAAATTGAGTGGTTTTTGGATCGTTGTAAAGCACTGGGTAGTCATCTTTATACTCTAAATCATAAGTCACACCAAACATTTCACTAATGCCATCCAATTTTGCGCGGACTTCTTTTTCAATCGTCTCTTTGCCTTCTTCCGACATTGAACGAACGTCTCCTTCAAGCGTCACTTTATCTTTGATGACGTTGAACGAGCCTTTTCCGTCAAAGTTTCCGATGGTAATGGATCCCACATCAAATGGACTCAATGCGCGGCTGACTATCGTTTGCAAAGCCACCACAAAATGACTGCCCGCTACAATCGCGTCTTTGGCCATATGAGGGGAAGAACCGTGGCCGCCTTTTCCATTGATAGTTACTTTAAAGTAAGCCCGGCCGGTTTGAACATTTCCTGGGCGGTAGAAAATTTTACCGGTTTCCATTTCTGACATGACATGAATGCCAAAGACATGATCGACACCTTCTAAGGCCCCATCTTCTATCATTGAAATTGCGCCTCCTGGGGGCGTCTCTTCCGCATGCTGGTGCAGGATAACAATTTTACCTTGCAGCTCGTCTTTCATTTCAATCAGGGTTTCACCTAAAATAAGCATATAGGCCGTGTGTCCATCATGACCACAGGCATGCATCACACCCGGATTTTTGGAAGCAAACGGCAAGTCCGTCTCTTCCGTAATCGGCAGAGCATCGAAATCTGCGCGAATTCCAATGGTTTTGCCTGGTTTGCCACTGTCTATTGTAACGACCACCCCGTTACCACCGACTTTTGTGCGCACCTCACAGTCTTTTCCTTCATAGAAATCCGCAATATACTTCGCGGTTTTTGTTTCTTGAAAGGATAATTCCGGGTGGGCATGTAAATGACGACGAATTTCAATCATACGGTCCTGTTTCTCATCTAAGCGTTGCATCAAATCATGTTTTATATTTTCTGTATTCAATTGACTTCCTCCTTTAAATAATTAAACCTACCTCTTCTAGTTTAGGCTTCTTTTCTCGTTTCCTCAACTCTTATGAATTAAAATAAGAGACATCTAGGCACTCTTAAAATTAAAAATTATAGGTACTAGAAGGAATCGTCAGATGATTTCTCCTAAAGCTTGTCAAATCCTAGCATATTGCTCTTTATATTGCAAGAACGGGCAAATCATTAACTTTTACAAAGGCCGTTGTTTCACTCATTATGAAAAATATGTTACAATAAATGAACATTCTATTAATGAACGATTGGTTTTATAAAAGTTAACGCATCAAACTTAAAAGAGGAAAGGAAAGATACTATGTCACTTATTCAAGTAAAAGATATACATAAAAGTTTTGGCGACAATGAAGTGCTAAAAGGCATTGATTTAGAAGTGGAAAAAGGGGAAGTCGTTGTGGTCATTGGCCCTTCTGGTTCCGGAAAATCAACCTTCTTGCGTTGCTTAAACCGTTTAGAAGAAATCAACAGCGGTGAAATTATTGTGGCTGGCGACAATATGTCCGATCCGTCCATCAATATTGACAAGGCGCGTGAAAATGTTGGCATGGTTTTTCAAGATTTTAACTTGTTTCCTCACTACACGGCGCGCGAAAATATCACATTAGCGCCGGTTGAAGTCTTGGGTCAATCGCAAGATGCTGCGAATGAAAATGCACGGGCCTTGATGAAACAAGTCGGTCTAGAAGATAAATTGGAAGCTTATCCCGACTCTTTGTCTGGCGGACAAAAACAGCGGGTGGCAATTGCCCGCGCATTGGCCATGAATCCCGACGTCATCTTGTTCGACGAGCCAACCAGTGCGCTGGATCCGGAAATGATTGGTGAGGTGTTGGATGTAATGAAGGACTTAGCCCGTTCCGGTATGACAATGGTGGTTGTGACCCATGAGATGGGCTTTGCGCGTGAAATGGGGGACCGCGTCATTTTTATGGATGATGGTGTGATTGTAGAAGAAGCGGTGCCGGAAAAACTATTCGATCATCCACAACACGAGCGAACGAAAGACTTTTTAGGGAAAGTATTATAATAGTGCGAGTTAAAGCAGGCAAGATGAGGAGGAGTTTCTCATTGAGCTTGCTTTTTTGTTCTTGTCAAATACATTTTCACAAGAATAAACGGCTTTTGTTCTGGCGAAATGTGATTTTGGCAAGGACTGACGCCCCTATACCTTACGTCATTTAAAAAGCCCTCCGCTAAGCGAATGACTTTTCTCTGATTTTGATGATTTAACCCTCGACCTCTTCTACAAAAGCAAAAATCGTTTGAAAGTAGTCGGTGGGGCTTAAAAATTGAGCTTCCCCGTGCCCGGCGCCTTCTACAGACACCAATTGGTTTTCATTTCCCGGATGGGCTTCAAATAAGTCATACACCATAGGATACGGCACAAAATCATCCGCCGTCCCATGAATAAACAAAGTCGGCGTGTCCGACTGACTTGTGTGGTAAACCACATCCCCCTCGTCGCTAAACAAGTTGATGTCTACCCGAGGTATGCCAACGAGGGCTGCCATATGCAGGAAGGGAAAATCTGGCAATTGGAAGCGCTGATACAACTCCGATTCAAAGACGCCCCACACACTACTATATCCGCAATCCGCAACGACTGCTTTGACGGCTTCTGGAAAGTTAGGCTGCCCCGAGGCAATTAAAACAGTGGCAGCCCCCATTGAAACACCATGCGTGACAATTTCTGCATCTGGATGTTGAGTTAAAAGGGCTTCGAGCCATAAAATCAAATCCTCGCTTTCTTTGATGCCCATCGTGATATAATCGCCCTCACTCTCATCCATCGCCCGCTGATCGTAAGTCAGCACATGGTAGCCAGCCTCATAATAATGTCGAGCTGTCGGATGCATCCCTTCTTCTGTCCCTTGATAGCCGTGAGATAGCACCGCCCACTGATCGGTCGCTTCTTCTTGAAAATAAGCATGTCCTGCTAAAACAAATCCTTCTTCACTTGTAATGCTGACTTCTTCCATTCTGGAATGGGTGTCTTCGTACCACTCGTCTGCAACTTCATATTCTGCCTCTCGATTGGCAGCGATGTGCGCTTTTAAATCCCCTTCTTGCGACTCCACGCCTTGAGGCAAGACTTCGGCCGAGGTGTCTCTCTCTTCTGCACCTTGATTGGGAATGAGCGCATAGTCGATAAAAAAGTTCCCGACAACTAAAGTTGCAATCACTATTGAAAACAAGGCAAGAGCCATTACCGCACCGATTATTTTCTTCGTTTTTCTCGTCATTTTCTACACCTTTTCGTTCGTTTCATACTCAACAGTTTACCATATTTTCTGCAAAAAGATGACTTGGGCAAGTCTTTCTGATTTCATTCCCTTAAGACCCTACTTGCGTTACCCAAATCTAATTTCATTCCCTTAAAGCCCTTCTTGCGTTACCCAAATCTGATTTCATTCCCTTAAGACTCTTCTTGCGTTACCCAAAATCATTTTTAGTTAACCCTCATAGGCCGCTGAAATAAAAAAGGCATCACAAAATCCTCAATTTTGTGACACCCCTCTCTCTATTCAAATATACGATTACTGCCCGCCTAGATAAGCCTCTTTGACTCTGGGGTTACTCATAACTTCTTCGGCCGGGCCTTCAAGCACCATTGAGCCGGTTTCTAACACGTATGCATAGTGAGCTGCTTCCAGTGCTTTATTCGCATTTTGTTCCACCAATAAAACAGTGGTGCCCTCATCATTAATCCGTTTCATGATTTCAAATATTTCTTTGACAATTAAGGGAGCCAGGCCCATCGACGGTTCGTCTAAGAGGAGCAGCTTTGGCCTTGACATAAGGGCGCGGCCGATGGCTAACATTTGTTGCTGCCCACCGGATAAAGTGCCGCCTAATTGATCTTTCCGGTCGTTTAAAATGGGGAAAATAGAATAAATACGATCGATATCTGCATCGATTTCGTCTTTATCCGTCCGTTGATAGGCGCCCATTTCTAAATTTTCGTAAACGGTCAAGCCTTCAATAATTTGACGGCCTTCCGGAACCAATGAAATGCCTTTAGCAACTAATTGATGCGCCGGTAAACCGGTAATATCTTCTCCATTAAAGTAAACTTGGCCTTCGACAGGCTTCAATAAGCCCGTAATCGTGCGCATCGTGGACGTTTTACCCGCCCCATTAGCCCCAATAAGAGAGACAACTTGGCCTTCTTCTACGCTAAACGTCACATTTTTTAAGGCAGTGATGTTGCCATAAGCCGCCACAATATTTTTAAACTCCAATAGCATATTAGTTGTCCTCCCCTAAGTAAGCTTCGATAACGACAGGGTTATTCTGTATCTCGCGCGGCAGACCTTCTGCAATTTTCTCACCAAAGTTTAAAACCACCATACGATCACACACACTCATCATTAAATTCATATCATGTTCAATCACAACAATCGTTATCCCATACTCTTCATTGATTTGTTTGATTAAATCTTTTAATTCCCTCGACTCACTATCATTCATCCCGGCTGCTGGTTCATCCAGCAGTAAAATTTTAGGGGAAGCGGCCATGGCGCGGGCGATTTCCAACCGACGCTTTTGGCCATACGACAAGCTGGTGGCCACAACATCCGCACTATCTGCTAACTGAACCAGCTCTAACAGCTCAAAAGCCTTGGCGTACGCTTGTCGTTCTTCTTCTTTTTCTTTTTTAGAAGGAAAGACAGACTGGAAGAAATTGGCCTCCAGTTTCGCATGCATACCCACAACCAAGTTTTCGATTACCGACATGCCTTCAAATAATCGAATATTTTGAAAGGTGCGAGAGATTCCTTTTTGAACAATTTCATGCATCTTAAAAGGCGCTAAATCTTCCTTTTCTAAGGTAATGCTGCCGTCGGTTAATGTATAAACACCAGTGATCATATTAAACAAGGTCGTTTTACCCGCACCATTGGGACCAATAATGCCTAAAATTTCCCCTTCGTTCACATGAAAGTCGACATTTCGAAGAGCTACAAGCCCTCCAAATTCTTTACGTACACGATGTAAACTCAATAGACTCATGCCTCTTCACGCTCCTTTTTCAATTCATTCGATGTTTTCTTTTTAGGATGGAGCTTATTCATCATGCTTTTGGTGAGAATCCCTTGCGGTCGGAAAATCATCATAATGAGTAGCAGGATCCCATAAAACATTTCACGGTAGTCGGCAAACTCACGCAGCAACTCCGGAATAACGGTCAGGAAAATGGAACCAAAAATGGGGCCGGCTACTACTTGACTGCCTCCAAAGACCACATATAGCAATTGATCAACCGATTCCCCGAAAGAAAAATCATTGGGGTTAATAGATGAAAAACTATGGGCGTAAAAGGCACCGCCGATGCCGGCAATTAAACCACTCAATACAAAAGAAATCATCTTATACCGGGCGACATGAATTCCTGAAAGCTCCGCGGCATATTCATCGGCCCGTACCGCTGAAAAAGCCCGTCCGACTTTTGACTGATGGAGACTCAGCCAAACAAGTACGATGACGACAATCATCAGCAGCAAAATCATAATCTGCACTATATTTTGCAGTTGCGCATAATTTAAATTGAGCGATTCCATGACTCCAGCGGCTGCCAGTGCATTCGTCACTTCATTGCCTAATGAAGGAATGCCATTTAGACCGAGCGCTCCCCCCACAACATCCCAGTTCAAAAATAAGACACGAATAATTTCACTGAAGCCAATGGTCGCAATGGTTAAATACAAACCACTTAAGCGTGTCGTCAAACCGCCAATAAAGACCGCTACAACGGCAGCGAGTAGCCCGCCTAACAGAACTGTCAGAAACATCGGCACCTCATATTGCATCGTAAGCACCGCCGAGGTATAAGCCCCTAGACTCATAAAACCCGCTGTCCCCAATGAGATTTGACCGGTCGACATCGCAAAGAAAACGCTGAGCGCATTAATCACATTAATTAAAGCAAAGACTATGATTTGTAAATAATAAGGATTTAAAATATCCATTAGACTCGCCCTCCTTTTCTGCTGTCGCCAAAGAGTCCTTGTGGTCTGAAAAACAAGATGATGATGATTAACAGAAAGGCCACACCATCTCTAAATTGGGAGGCGCCGAAAGCAACGGTGAAAACTTCCGTTAAACCAAGAATAAACCCGCCTATAACAGCACCTTTCACATCCCCTAGACCACCAAAAATAATGACAGCTAAGCCTTTAAAACTCATGGGCGAACCCATGGTCGGTTCAATCGCATTGTACATAATGCCGATCAAGACCCCTGAAACACCCGCTAAAGCAGAGGAAAGAGTAGTGGTGATTAATGTAATCTTGTTTGTATTAATCCCAAGTAAAGAGGCCGCCTCTGGATTTTCTGCTGTTGACCGAATGGCCCGCCCGGTTTTAGTTCTATTGATAAAATAACCGATGACAACCATTAAGAACACAGCGGTAACAAGACTTAATATCTGCACATAACTAATGCGTACACTTCCAAAGGCAATCGTTCCTTCAATAATGCCAGAAGGAAATTGCTGGGTGCGCGCGCCAAAGATTCGCTCGGCAAAACTTTGTAAAAAGATAGAGATACCGATTGTTCCGATTAACGAGGCCATCATGCCAGCATTTCGCGAACTGATTGGCCGAAAAACAAGAAATTCTAACAAGACCCCCATCAATCCCCCAGCCAGCATAGCGGCAAGAAGAATCACTACAATATTCGTACTGACATAACTGGCGACCAATAAACCCGCATAAGCAGAAAGCATAAAAACCGTTCCATGCGCCATGTTAATGACGCCCAGCACCCCTAGTATTAATGTATAACCTACCGCAAAGATGGCATAAGTGCTTCCGATGGTCAATCCGTTCACTAATTGTTGTAAAAACACGCCTGATTTCCTCCTTTGTAAGTTAAAAAAGGACAAGGATTGTCGCCCCAGTCCTTTTTTGAAAATGATTCTTCTAATCTAATGCAACAAATTCGCCATTTTCAACTTTTAAAACTTGCACTTCCGCAATCGGGTCGCGATTTTCATCAAAGGAGACGGGACCTGTCACCCCTTCAAAATCAGAAATATTAGCTAAAGCGTCACGGAAAGCTGCGCGATCTTGTGTATAGCCCGAATCCACCCACGCTTGATAAAGCATATGAATCCCATCGTAAGATTGTGCCGCAAATTGGTCAGCATTATAGCCATATTCGGCTTCGAATGCTTCGTTAAAGCTTTGCGTAATTTCAGAGTCGCGTCCTGGGAACCATGGTGTTCCAACTATAGCTCCATCTGCTGCTGCTTCAGATTGCGTAATAAAGGCTGGTGAGTTAAAACCGTTTGATCCAATCACAGGTTGTTCTAAGCCCATATTCCGTGCCGCCGTCATAATCACAGATCCTTCTTGCAGTAAAGAAGCGACAGCGATGACGTCTGGATTAGCCGCTTGAATATTCGTTAATTGAGCTGAAAAGTCGGTATCTCCATCTGAAAATGTCTCGGAAGCCACTACTTCCACGCCTACCTCATCAAATACATCAACCAAGGTATTGTTAACCGATACCATTTGATCGTTATTTTGTGAATAAAAGATTGCGGCTGTTTCAAAACCAAGGGCATCATGCGCTTGTCGGACGGCTTCGGCAACAGCGGTTGATTCTGGCACCGCATTGCGGAACACATAATCGCCGATATCCGTAATCCCTTCTCCTGTGGTGGACGTACCTAATGCCACTACACCCGCATCCTGAGCCACAGGTCCACCCGCAAACATCGTCCCCGTCAGCATTGGTCCTTGAATCGCCAAGACTTGATCTTGATGAATCAATTTATTCATTGCGTTGATGGCTTCATCTTTCTCACCTTTCTCATCTTCAATAATGAAATCAATTTGGTGCTCGGGATTTTCTTCATTAATTTCATCCACCGCCAGTTGTGCCCCTTCTTCAATGGATACCCCATAGGCAGAGGCGCCACCTGTTTGTGCGGTGACTAATCCAAATTTAACCGAAGAATCATCGCCGGCCGCTTCTCCACCTGCATCGCCAGCCGCTTCTTCATTCCCGCAGGCTGCTAATGCCAACCCTGCTGCCCCAACAGTCATCATCTTCGTGAAACGCTTCATCCATTTACTCTTCATTATGATTCCTCCTACAAAATATGTTTTAATCAATATTCAAAATAAGTGCTTGTTCTTTGTAACCCGTTTAAAAAGAAAAGAGCGCCCATTTGTTGTAATGGGTGCTCTCTATTCGAACTTCAGCCCCATTCTTTCTCATCAATTATAAACAGGACCTAAATTATTTTTTTAAAAAATAATCTAAGTCCTACTCAATAATTAATAAGAGTAAAGAATGGATGGACATATGAAGTGCTCCTCGTCTTTAAAAGGTTAATTGTCATTATAGCAGCCTTTAATTAGAATGCAATAGTTTTTATCATTTATTTTTAATTTTACTCTAATTTAATAAACTTTTTATGAGAAAAAGAACGGATTTTGAAAAAAGATTTGAAATCGTTCCTGTTCTGCCTCCTATTCCTATATAATGGATATACACTATGAGTAAAGAAATGGAGAAGGATATCAGATGCAAGAGAAATTTCCAAAAGATGCGATTGAGATGTTAAAAAAAACCAGTCGTACTTTTTATATACCCATTCGCCTTTTAAAGAAAGATTTACGCCATGCGGTCGCTTCCGCTTATTTGGTTTACCGAGCAATTGACGAAATCGAGGATCACGAAGCCCTGCCAAACAACACAAAAAAAATTATTTTGGCGCAATTAGCCGAATTATTTAAAGCGCCTTTTACCCAAAAAGAATATTTTGCGATTATCGGCCCCATCAAAAGTCAGCTCCCAGAAGTGTCTATTCGATTGGTCGATTGGTTAGAAGCAAGCCCAGAAGGCGCCGAACCTTTAATCCGTGAAATCGGATCGGAAATGGCTTACGGCATGGGCAAGTGGGCAGAAAAGAATTGGGACGTCCAAACCAAAGAAGATTTGGATGAGTACACGTACTACGTGGCAGGCATAGTAGGCATTCTGCTGTCGCAATTGTGGGACTGGTCGTATGGGTATGACTATGACGAAGAGTTAGCCCTTGGTTTTGGCCGTGGCTTGCAAGCCGTTAATATTTTAAGAAACCAAGAGGAAGATTATGATGAGCGCGGCGTCAGTTTTGTACCAAACGGCTGGACCCGTGACGACTTGTTTGCCTATGCCGAAGAAAACTTGGCTAAAGCCGATGCCTATATTGAGACCTTGACCGAAAAAAGTACGATTCTCTTTTGCCGCCTCCCCCTGGAATTCGCCCATAAAAGTTTGGCGGCGATGAAAGAAGGTCGCGAAAAAATGAGTCGTGAAGAAGTGGAACAGACGGTTATTGATGTACAAAAAGAAGTAGACGAAAACGCTTAATATTTACTTGTTAATTAGCACACAATCTCTTGACCTTTTCAATTCTTTTATGCTAAGATAAGAATGAAGCAAGAAAAGACTCTTTGAAAAGCAAATAAAGAAAGCTTTGATTTCTCCTATTCGCAGGAAAATCATTGTGATTCTGAACAGGCGGTGAACGATAGCAGTTCATGCAGCCGGGCTACGATTTTTGTGGCAGCAGAGTATGACTATTTATAAGGGCATACCTGTGGGACAGTTAATTCTGTTCTATAGGTGTGCCCTTTTTTCGTATCGTTTTTTAAAAAAGGAAGAAATACAGAAAAAGGAAAGGATGTTTGGAATGAGAACATATTTAAAAAGCAGTAGGCAGGGACAGTTTTTAGTTATTGGTACTCTCTTTTTAGCGCTTGGCTTTGTTTTGATGCTGATGGACCACCCATGGGATAGGTACGTGTTTTATCTCTCGATTTTTTTCCTCGGCTATTATGCCACCAAAGATGCGGTGGTAGAAACGCTACGCGACCGCTCACCGAATGTAGATTTGTTGATGGTTTTAGCCGCTCTCGGGGCAGTGCTGATTGACTTTGAATCCGAAGGGGCAGCTTTGCTGTTCATTTTTGCAGCCGCGGAAACTTTGGAAGATTACGCTAACGACAAGTCAACGGCTGCCATTTCGGAATTGATGGCGCAAGTGCCTGATACCGCCCAAGTCTTAAAAGCCAATGGCGATGTGGTGGAAGTACCGACGGAAGCGTTAGAAATTGGCGACATAGTAGTAGTCTCTAGAGGGGCACAAATTCCAATTGACGGCTACATCGATCGCTTAGCTACAGTGAATGAGGCGGCTTTAACGGGAGAGTCCGTACCAGTGAGCCGTAAAGCCACAGAAGAAGTATTTGCCGGCACGATTAACGAAGGCAATGTCTTTCATTTAAAAGTAAATAAACGAGCAGATCAAACAGTTTTTTCCAATATTATCCGCATGGTGGAAGAGGCGCAAACCCGTCCTTCGCGTGTTTCGAAATTTATTGACCGCATTGAAAGTAAATATGTCATCACCGTTTTAGTGGCGGTGCCAATTTTTATTTTCGTTTTGTACGCTTTCTTCCGTTTCCCTTTTGAAGTCGCCTTTTACCGCGGTATGGTGTTGTTAACGGTAGCCAGCCCGTGTGCTTTGGTGGCTTCCGCCACACCCGCCACCTTGAGTGCTATCAGCAATGGCGCAAAAAATGGCGTGCTGTTTAAAGGTGGCGCGGCGATGGAAGCTTTGAGTACCATGGATGTATTGTATACCGATAAAACAGGCACACTGACTTTTGGGGAATTTCAAGTTACCGATTACCAAGCCGAAGAGGCGGTTTTAAAAGAAGTCGTCTATATGGAACAACAATCCAACCATCCGATCGCGGCCGCCATTGTCGAACATTTCAAAGCGCTGGATTTAAGTGAAGTTGATAGCGCAGAACGGATTGAAGAAGTGGCCGGTTCAGGGATTAAAAAAGGAAATATCCGCGTGGGTAAGCCCGATTCCTTTGCTGCTTTTTCCGATGACATGAACTACCGAGAGAAGCTGCAGGCCGGTGATACGACAGTGTTTATCGGAAAAAAAGAAGCGATTGTAGGCTATATTTCCTTGGCCGATCAAATTCGTCCGCAGGCAAAAGAAGCGGTTTGGAGCTTCCAAAACGATGGGATTGACGTGACTTTGCTGACCGGAGACAATCAAGCAGTTGCCCAAAAAGTAGCCCAGCAAGTCCAAATTGATCACTACATTGCCTCGATGCTGCCAGAGGATAAAATTCAATATGTCGTCGACAGCCAAGAAGACAATGACCATGTAGTGGGAATGATTGGCGATGGCATTAATGATGCACCAGCTCTTGCGAATGCCGATATCGGAATCGCCATGGGGAGCGGCTCTTCTGTCGCAATGGAGTCTGCCGATGTTGTGATTGTAAAAAACAATTTGGCTAAATTGTTTTACAGCTATAAACTCTCCAATAAACTGAACCGAATTATTTTACAAAACGTCACCTTCTCTATTTTAGTCATCGTCACGCTAATTCTTTTGAACCTGTTTGGCGTCCTGCCATTACCCTTAGCGGTTTTATTTCACGAAGGGTCGACGATTTTAGTGATTTTAAATGGGCTGCGGCTGCTTACGCAAAAAGATGACAGCGATTCGGAGGTTTATGAAAAAGAAGCAGAGTCCCTTCATTGATTTATTTCTGATCGACTAGAAAGCTTGAGAACCATCTTATTTCGGGAAATGGGATTTGGCACATGCAAGAAGCGTTCATTTAAAACTTAACAAGGAATTTATATTCTTTTTCCCATCAATCCGCTATACTTAAGATAGAGGGGAGGGATGTTATGCAGACACAAGTTTGGGCACATCGCGGATCAAGCCATACACAAATTGAAAATTCCATGGCGGCTTTTCGCCAAGCGATTAAAGACGGCGCAGATGGTGTAGAGTTGGATGTGCAGCGGACAAAAGATGGAGAGTTGATTGTTTATCACGATGAACATTTAAAGCGCTCAACTGGTTTAGATGGCTGCGTTTGGGAAGTGGAATGGGCAGAGTTTCAGACGCTTGCGCTCGGCGAGACGGACGAAAAAATCCCAAAGCTGGCAGAGGTGTTGACGTTGTTTAAATCCACGGGGTTGACACTCAACATTGAACTGAAAAATAGCTATTACTTTTACCCCGGCATGGAGCAGGAAGTTTTTGCTTTAGTGACCCTGTATGAAATGGAAGAGCAGGTCCTTTATAGTTCCTTTAACCATGAATCGATGCGCAAGATGGCACAACTTGCGGGCGGCAAACACTGCGCCATTTTAACAGCCGATATTCAAGTTGAGCCTTGGCATTACATTAAACAGGTAGGGGTGCAATCGTATCACCCAATGATTAATAGCATGGTGCAGCGAGATCTAATTCGAAACATTCGAAAAAACGGCTTAAAAGTAAATGTCTGGACCGCTGATCATCCCGCTCATATTTATGCGGCTTTGTTGCTGAAGGTGGATGCGATTATCACCAATGAACCCAAACGAGCCGTTGAGTTGCGTCGACAATTTCAAACAGATGGCGGACAAAAAGCCGTCGAGATGGTCCGCACACTTGGCTTTTCTATTCCGAAATGAGGGACATAATGAAAACAAAAAAGAAAAAGTTACGGTTGAATTACCCGCAGATTTTTTTAATTGGTTTTGGTTTCTTGGCGTCCAGTTTGGCCTGGGCCATTTACAACTCGCAAGTCCCCTTGATTTTAGAGCAACGCTTTCTAATGAGTGGCACTTTAATTGGCACGATTATGACAATAGATAACTTTTTTGGCGTGATTTTTCAGCCATTAATTGGGGCTTGGAGTGACAATACACGCACGCGCTTGGGACGGCGGATGCCATGGATTCTGATTGGCTTGCCGATTTGTGCGATTTTATTCGCCCTGGTGCCTCTGCAACATACTCTTGGCGCTTTTATGGCAGCGATTATCGGCTTTAATTTGATTATGGCCCTTTGGCGTAGTCCGGTAATTTCATTAATGCCTGATGTGACGCCGGCCCCGCTGCGTAGTGAAGCAAATGGCATTATTAATATGATGGGCGGTATTGGTTCCATCATTGCTTTCTTTGTCGGTGGCCTTTTATCCGATTTGCGCGACGATAAATTTTACGCCTTCTTTATGGCGTCCCTCGTCATGCTGGCTGCTTTGACTGTTTTACTGGTCTTCATTCGGGAACCGGATGCTTTGCGTTTTAAAGAAAACCAAGGACTTCCGATTCGCGATACGCTGGCTAATCGCTGGAGCCGGCAAGCGCGGGCCGCGATGCAAGCGACGGGCGATGCGTCTGAGGAAGAGGAAGCGGCTGAAAAGCAAAAAATGCTGACAGCTTTTCATACTTTGAACAAGTCTGAAAAGCGTAGTTTGGTTTCTTTGTTGGTGGCCATTTTTGCTTGGTTTATGGGCTACAACTCTATCGAAACCTTCTTCACTCTGTATGCCACAAATACATACGGCATCTCAGGCGGCCAGGCAACGATGATGTTGACCGGTTTTTCTTTAACATTCTTAATTTTTGCGGTACCGGCCGGCTTGCTCGCGCAAAAAATTGGCCGTAAAAAAACTATTGTCGGCGGTTTAATTGGAATTATCCTGTTGTTTTTACCCATTTTAACCACACCAAGTCAATGGTTGGTTCAAGTCTTATTAATTGCTGGCGGCGCCTGCTGGGCAATGATTAATATTAATTCGCTGCCAATGGTTTTAGAGTTTTCCAGAGAAAAATCCATCGGTGCCTTTACCGGTTATTATTATTTATTTTCTTTTACCGCAGCAATTGTCGCCCCGATCTCTTTTGGTGCCGTTCAAGATGCGACCGGTTCAAGTGATTTATTGTTTGCCTTTTCAGTTGTTTGTTTCGCAATTGCCCTTGTCGCAATGGTCTCAGTGAAACACGGCGATAATTTAGAGTTGGCTAAACATTTAAATGAGTAAGCTTCACCTACTATAGACTCACCCAAAAGAAAAACTCCCGGCCGCTTTCAAAGGCTGGGAGTTTTTCTGGGGGTGTAGAACGGGTTAACTGATTTGATCCACAATTTTTTGGATGCTGTCTGCTAACTCATCCGGTAAATCGTGTGGCGCCTCTTCTTCAGCTAATGTCGTGGTTAAATGGTTCAAGCGCGTTTCCATATTGGATTTGAGTCGTTTTAGATACGCTGCATCGTCAAATGGGACATCATATCCTTCAGTCTCAACATATTCAAAGGCTTCAATGGGTCCAAATGGCACAAAATTGGCTGTTTCGTCGACGTTGTCTTCAATACTTCCTAAAGTAACGGCTGGCGGAATATCATTGTCCAAGAATTTACCAGTATTGATAATATAACACTCGACCCCTTTTTCAAAGAGTTGTTTAAAGGCTTGGTAATCTTCCACTAAAGGATAGACACGAAACGGGTTAGCGTAGGGCTCGACAACAACTGCACCCACATTTTTAACATTCTCCGCACTTGAGCGTTTGGTGACTAAGGTGGCTCCCATTGTGGAAGCGACGACGGGGTCTTTGATGCGGACAATCGGCGGCAGCGTATCATCTTTCATAATCCAGTAAATCGCATTGATGGGATGCTCGATTTGATCCACACGGTTTGGTGTACTGTAGCGGGATTTGACAGTCCGGCCGTTGCCATTGCGGATGTCTTCCGTAACAAGCGCACGCTTGCCATTTTCATCCAAGGTCACTCCCACATTTTGCAGCGTCACAAAATAATCCTGCTCTGGATGGCCCGCTGGGTAATCACTCGTTTTATCAAAATACGCCGGCTCCAAGGCAATTGAGGCGCCGGTCTCTTGATCGATAATAAAGGCATCATCGTGAAGCACCGTCACCTCATATTTCCCGTCATGTTTGGCATGCGTCAAGGTGGATTTTCCAGAGCCCGACAAACCAAAGAAGGAGTCCACATGTATATGGCCATCTTTTCTTTCAAAAGCCTTCAAGCCACCGTGACACGCCACATAATCTTGGCGGGCGGCTGTTCCCCACGCTAACGTCAGCGTCCCTTTTTTCAACTCACCAAAATATTGCAAGCCCAAAATGATGGCCACATTATGGGCGGTATCAAAATAAGCCAAACCATTTGGATAATCGGCATGGCGCCAATTTGGATCCGCGTAAATAAAGATATCATTTTCATCATAGATTTTTGAGTTGACGTACATTTTTTTATATTCATCATTGTAAATTTGGAAGTTCACTAGCCAAGAATAGAGATTGTTGGCATATTCTTCCGGAATCATAAGGTGCGCGCGTACCATAAAGTCTTCATGAAGACCCACGACCGCTTCACTTGATAGAAATGGATAATGGCTGCCTTCATAAACGGCATCCATGGCAATTTTCACAAGTTTCTTGTCTTCTTCTGCATCTTTTCCATAAATCCGTTTGGCTCGAGCGGTGCGTCCTACAATACTCCCGCCATTATCCAAAAGCATTTTCGCCCCTTCTGGTAAGCCTAAATCTTCAGCATGCGCGACTGCTTGATCCAATACAATTGTATTCGGTGAAGAAGCTGAAAGATTATAAGCTTCTTTCATCGTTCGTACTTTTTGGACATTGTTGCCATAAAAGGCAGTTTCTACAATCGATTTCAATGCAGAGAGGGCTTCGTTGTTTTTACGGATGGTATCTGTCTTAAACTGTCTTCTCGTTGCCATAATTTACTCCCTTTCTATAAATGCCTGTTTTTACTCGCAAATATAAAAGCGTTTTCATTACGTTCATTATAGCATATGAAATGCATATGTGCATCTTTTATTGTGAAAATTGTGCACTACTAAAATGAACTTCTTGACTGTAGAGGGTGTCCCTTTCACCGTTTGGTTTTTGAATCATTAAATGCCCCTGCTCATTAATTCCTAAAATGATACCGGTATACTTTTTATCTTGAATGGCATATTCGACTGTTTCCCCAATCCCTAAAAGATGTTCTTCGTAAATGGGTAAGAACGCTTTTTGATTAAAATGCTGGTGATAGTGGAAAAAACGCTCGATAAAGTGTTGCAAAAAGGCATTTTGGTTAAAGTCATGCGGAGTTTCTTTTCCAAATAACGTGCCCGCGACTGCTTGCACTTCTTTTGAAGTATGGGTGAAATCGCCGGCGAAATTGATCCCAATCCCCACCACGACTCCGATGTCTTTTGCTGAGACCATTTCACTTAAAATGCCTGAAATCTTTCGGCCATTATAAAAAATATCGTTGACCCATTTGATCGCGAGTGTTTTTTTGGTCATGGCCTCAAGGGTTTCCACGAGAGCGGTTGCTGCTAAAATCGTGTACTGGGGGATTTCTTCCATGCTGATATTTTTTGGTTGAAAGGCCAGCGAAAAGTATAAGCCGTGTGCGAGTTCAGAATAAAAACTCCGGCCTAAACGTCCTCTGCCAGCTGTTTGTTTATTGGTGGCAATTAATAATGGGCCGTCCTTTCCTTCTTTCAGCAGCTTTTTAGCCACATCGTTGGTTGAGGTGGTTTCTTTTACTATCGTGATTGCAAGCGGATAATTTAAGTGGATTTGAATTTGCTTTGCGTCTAGTGGATCTCTTGTCACTATGTTTCCCCTCTTCTTTACTTAACGATTAAGCGACTGCGCCATTTTAAAATATTGGTGTCTTTTGCCGCGAATGGTTAAACCGAGCTGCATGATATTTTCCGGATCGGGCATCCGTCCGTAGCCGCCGTCGCCGATATGATGAATATCAGCACCGATGCGTTTATTGCTTAGCGCAAATTCGCGAATCGTTCCCGTGTCCGCACTCTCTTGGCTCGTGCCAATGGTCACAATGACCAGCCCGCCTAATTGATGCACCGCTTTTGTGGCTCTGTACGCTTTTTCTTCCGTTACACCAGGTGCGGTACCGCTGCCTGGGAATAACACCCCATCCGCCCCTTCTTGAATGAATGTTTCAAGTTGCGGAATGTCGATAAGATCATCCGCCAAACCCGCGCCATGCATTTTACCCGCAAAAACGAGGCCTGAAAAATGTTTTGTGGTCCGTTTAATCGCCGCCTCAATCGAGGCCATCGATACACCTGTAGCCGGATTTCCAGTCAGTAATATAAAGTCCACACCCATTTCATCCGCCGCCTCTAAACTTTCTTTTGAAACCATCCGGCCTGGTGAAATTTGCACCTGCTCATCATGAAGCACAGCTTCTTCATCCACGGGCTCTAGATTAATACCGATCGGGCGGCCAACCCAGTCTTTAATTTGTTGAATGGGATTTTCTACAGTCTTCATGCCGACGATTTGTTTTTTGAACACGTCAAACTCATTTAAAACAATCAGATCGGCGCCAAATGCGGTCATAACTTCGGCATTGGTCACGCCCTCCAAGAGTGGGGGTGCGGTGACCACTGTTTCGGCTAAAATAGTTCGTCCCTCACTGGCAATAATGGCTTGCTTAAAGTCTGCGGCACTCATGTTTTTGTAATCGCTGGGGTAGCTGCTTAATAATCGTTTCATGGGCAAGGCTCCTTTGTTGAAATTTAGTAACCGTTTTATCGTATCTTCATTATAACCGACTTTAGGGAGAAGGACAGTTCTTTTGGTGTTTTATTTTTCTAGAAATTCTGCTACTATCAAAGAGAACCTGATTGAGAAAGGATGGAAGAAAATGACGAAAAGAAAACGAGTAGCGATTATAGGGACCGGCGCCATTGGAACGACTATCGCTGAAGAATTACAAAATAGCTTAAGTGAGTATTATGAGCTGGCTGGGTTGATGAAACAGTCAAAAAATCGTGTGGAAGCATTGGAAAAAACTTTTTCAGTGCCTGTTGTGTTTGAACTGTCGGATTTACTGGCCTTAAAACCAGATCTAGTAGTTGAAGCAGCGGGTGTGGACAGTGTCAAAGACTTTGGGAAAGCGATCTTGTCTGCAGGAATTGATTTCATCCCTTTGTCGGTGGGCGGGTTAGTGGACGAGAGCTTTTACGAAGAGCTGCAAGCTGTTGCTAAAAAAGAAGGAGCTGTCTTGTATATTCCATCAGGCGCAATCGGCGGTTTTGATTTGATGCGTAAAATGACGCTCGTCGAGACGCCGACAGTAGAAATTCATACCTCGAAACCGCCGCGTGGTTTAGAAGGTGCGCCTTATATGGAAGGAAAAAAACTTTCGGATGCTCAAAAAGAAGTAGTCTTTGACGGCACGGCGAAAGAAGCCATTGAGGGATTTCCTCAAAATATTAATGTGGCTATTGCGACCGCTCTGGCTACAGTCGGTGTGGAAAATACGCGGACGGTTATCATAAGTGACCCCGAGTTAGAGACGAATACGCATGACATTCGTCTGGAGAATACAGAAGGTGTCGCAAATATCACCTTTGCTTCGCAGCCAAGCGATAATCCGCAGTCGAGCTCGATAACCGCTTGGAGTGTGATTTCTTTATTGAAAAATATTGCAGAGCCTGTGCGATTTTTCTAATCGACAAGAAATAGTTTACTCTCCTGATTCGGTGGCCTCTTGCCTGTTGCGTTTTTGAATTTTGTAACAGGTATAGGCAGTTTACCTGCTGCGTTTTTAGATTTTGTAACAGATATAGGTAATTTACCTGTTGCATTTTTAAATTTCGTAACAGGTCAAGTCAATCTACCTGTTGCGTTTTTAGATTTCGCAACAGGTTTTCTATTTTGCTTTAAAGGCCGACGATAATAAAATAGAGATGAGCACTCGGCTCACCTCTATCAAAATTCCCTCTATTTAATTAAATACTTTCCCTGGATTCAGGCGGTTATCCGGGTCAAAGACGGCTTTTATTTTACGCATATAGTCTAAATTCATAGGGTCGGTCATGGCGCCCAGCACTTCGCGTTTCACAGTCCCGATACCGTGCTCGGCTGATGGGAGGCCACCCAGTTCGTCGACTTTTTTATATAAATCTTTAAGTAAAGCTGCACGCTTCTCTTGCCACTCTTCATCGGATAACTCCTCGCGCATCAAAATCGTATGCACATTTCCGTCGCCGGCGTGGCCGAAGTTTAAGACCTTTAAACCGTGCTCTTTTTCTAAAATTTTTGTATATTGAATCAATTCGGCAAACTGATTAATCGGCACCACTTCGTCCAGCATTTCATATTCAGTGAATTCCATTAGTCCGATCAAAATATTGTCGCGGATCAGACTCGCCTTTCGCGCTTCATCTGCATCTCTAAACGGGATTGCTTCCACAACCAAATCTTGCACCGATCCCAACACTCTATCCATGCGCGTCGCCAGCTCTACCGCATCATTTCCATCCAGCAACACCAGCAAGAACGCCTCTCCTTGTTGGGCCTGCAGTGGGAAACCTAAATACTCCTCCGCATAAGACGCTGCTTCTCTCTCAAACAGCTCAATTTCTGACGGATCGGCACCGCTGACTAAAATATTCAAAGTCGCTTCCGTGGCAGCAAACACATCTTTAAAAGCCAAAAGCGCTAATCTTTTCTCCTTCGGCAATGGGAGCAGACGTAATTTGATTTCCGTTGTAATACCAAGCGTGCCTTCCGACCCGATAAATAAGTCCAGCAGATCATAACCCGAGCTGGATTTGATATTTAGACTGCCCAACGTCATTTCGTCTCCATTAGCCAAAACGAC
>JBHWQC010000038.1:0-3231 GCA_043425375.1 Atopostipes sp. | reverse complement strand
AGAACATCATCAGGATATGCATAAATTTTCTTGACTAATTCGTTGAAACCGCGTACAATAATTTTAAATATGGATTGTAACTGGTAAAGCAGGCAAAACCTAAGTAGCATACACACTATCTGTGCCCATTCTTACATGATGAGGTATAATAGAAGTATAGCTATTTAGGTTTTTTTATTTGAAAGGAGGTTAAATTGAGTGATAATCAAGCAGGTTTTTAATAATAATGTGGTGTTGACATTAAATGAAGCGAAAGAAGAAGTAGTAGTTACAGGGCGCGGTATTGGCTTTCAAAAGAAAAAAGGCGATCGAATCGAAGGAAATCTAATTGATAAAAAATTTATTTTATCAGAGAATGTTTCTAAGTCAATTTTTCCCGATATCTATCGTCAATTATCGGCTGATGAAATCGATGTTGTTATTGATATTATTAATCATGCGGAAGATGAATTAGGAGTCGAGTTTCAGTCTAATATATATATAGCACTTGCTGACCATATTCATTATGCCTTGGAGCGCACTAAACAAGTCCTTCCTTTAACAAATCCACTAAATTATGAAGTACGAAAATACTATCCCGCAGAGTACGAAGTAGGAAGAAGTGCTGTCAACCTCATAGAAGAAAGACTTGATATGTCACTACATAAAGATGAAGCTGCTTCCATTGCTCTACATTTTGTCACCGGTCAAAAAGAAGGCTATTTATTATCTCAAACAATGAAAGTCACTGAAATTGTTCACAATATTATAAATATTGTACGAATTTTTTATGGAACAAGTTTTGATGAAGAGTCAATATCGTATGCTAGGTTTCTAACACACATTCAGTATTTTGCTCATCGAGTAGTGTTTGGAGAACAACAAGGAGAAGTGGATTCTTTTCTTTATGAACAAGTGCAGAAATCCTACTCGAGGGCATTTGAATGCGTCATCCGAATTAAAACATTTGTAGAGACCACTTATGATTTTAAAATGGGTAAAGACGAGCAAGTTTACTTAACAATCCATATTGAACGAATTTTAAGTGAAAATTAAATTCAAAAGAATGGAGTAAAGAAAATGGCAAATAAAAATGAAGAACTAGCACGCGATATTTTGAAAAATATTGGCGGCGAGGAAAATGTGGAGAACTTACGTCACTGTATCACACGCTTGCGATTTAACTTAAAGGATGAAGACAAAGCCAATACGGATTATCTGAAAAAACGCGATGGTATCGTAACAATTGTAAAAAGTGCGGGACAGTATCAAGTCGTTATAGGAAATGACGTTGGTGATGTGTACGAAGAAATAACGAAAATTTCAAATATTGGTGAAGGTGGCGAGGATTATACGGGAGAAGATAAACGAGATTTATCGATGCTTGATCGCTTGATCGACACGCTTTCCAGTTTGTTCCAGCCATTTTTGGGGGCATTAGCTGCAACAGGTATTATCAAAGGACTTGTCGCTTTACTAGGTGCGACAGGGATGACTGAAGCAAACGGTGTGTATGCTTTATTAAATGTTGTCGGAGATGGGTTTTTCCAGTTCTTACCGATGGCCTTGGCAGTTACAGCTGCTCGTCGTTTCAAAATCAATGAGTTTGTGGGAATAGCCGTCGCAGCCGCTTTCTTACATCCAGCAATTGGTGGTTTAGCGACAGGAGATCCCCTTTACACGCTATTTGCTGGAACACCAATCGAATCCGCTGTCTTTTCGACTTTCTTAGGCTTTCCAATTATTCTGCCGCCCGCAGGTAATTACTATTCATCGGTTATTCCGATTATTTTGGCAGTATGGTTTGCCTCGAAAGTTAGCCATTGGGTGAGAAGTTGGGTACCAGCGACACTTTCCGGTACGCTAACACCTCTTTTGACAATTTTGATTGCAACGCCTTTATCAATTTTGGTTATTGGACCAATTGCAACCTGGGCTTCAAGTCTAGTTGGTGCACTCTTTACTTGGTTGAATGACTTCAGCCCACTTCTATTTGGTGGATTACTAACCGGAGCATGGCAACTACTTGTTATTCTTGGTTTACACTGGGGAATTGTGCCAATTGGGATTTTACAATTAACTGAAGTAGGCGTTTCAACCATCTTTGCGCAAGTAAATCTGTCAACATTTGTCATATTTGGGATGGTTTTGGCTATGGCTTTCCGATCGAAAGAAAATAAAACGAAACAACTTGGTGCTTCAGCCTCTATTCCAGCACTGTTTGGTATTACTGAACCATCCATTTATGGTTTAATGCTACCAATGAAAAAACTATTTGCAATTGCAATTGGTATTAACGTCGTCTTAGGGGCTTATACAGCCATCGTGGGAGTGGTTCAATATAACTTAGGTGGTCTAGGAATCTTTAGTTTACCAAGTTATATTCATCCAACAGACGGAGTAACCATGAACTTCTGGCATGCAGTAATTACATTTGCAGTCGCTTCAATTGCCGGATTTGCAACAGTTATGCTTTTAGGTGTTCCTCGTATACAAGAAGGTGAAGAAGAGTTAACGCCAGAGCCGGCTGGTGCAGGAATTGCCGTAAATCCTGACGGCACAGCCACAGTCACCACTGAAGAATTACAAGAATCGGCAAAAACAGAGATTATTGGCAGTCCGTTGACAGGTGAGCTAGTAAAACAAGCCGATATTGATGATGAAGTGTTTGCCAGCGGTGCAATGGGTAAAGCTGTTGCAATTAATCCAACAGACGGAATTGTTTATGCTCCAGCGAACGCAACCGTAACAACCTTATTCCCAACCGGTCATGCGATTGGTTTAACGACTGAACAAGGTACTGAACTTTTAATTCACATTGGTCTCGATACAGTCGAATTAGATGGCGAAGGTTTTGAAAAATTCGTTCAAACAGATGATAAAGTTCAAGCCGGACAAAAATTGATTGCGTTCGATATGGATTTAATTAAAGAACGGGGTTATTCAATTCAAACACCGATTGTGGTGACCAATACCAATGTATTCGAAGATGTTTTATTTGCAGATGAAAAATCAGTTGAACAAGGAGATTATTTACTGACTTCGGTGAAATAAAATAATGAATAGAAAAACAGGAGGAATAGTGTGACTTTTCCAAAAGATTTTTTATGGGGCGGCGCGACAGCTGCTAATCAATATGAAGGTGCATATGACGTAGATGGTAAAGGATTAAGTGTACAAGATGTGATGCCGAATGGTTTACAGACACCGCCAACAGACGAACCAACAGAGGACAATCTGAAGTTAGAAGGA
>JBHWQC010000037.1:0-3669 GCA_043425375.1 Atopostipes sp. | reverse complement strand
ATGAGCCTGCTTAATATAAAAGAAAAGGCTGGGTCTAAGCCCAACCTTTATTATTAATTATTTAACACGTTCATTTAAATATATGGAAATTATACTGATATGTACTAGTGTTAAAACCCTATGAAATCAGCATTTTTAACTCAATTTTAAATATAAATTTTCCGACTAGCATGGACTAATTGCTACTTTTTGCTACTTTTTTTCTACCCAAAAATCCATTTTTATCTGGATATCAACTTCAATTTCATTACTTGGTTAGTCATTAATGCCTATCCTTATAATATCAAAGCCATTAAATTGAACCTCGTCATAGTTTTGATGAGGGTAGTGTGCCTTTAAAAAAAAGTTTAGAATCCTGTTCGCAAAAAATCTTAACTTCAGCTTCAAGAGAAGACTTATATTTATCTTCAATCAATCGTTTAAAAGAAAGCAAATTTCCACCCCCTAATCGAACGTTTGTTCTTTTGATTATAGACTCTTTTAGTTAAAAAAACAATGTAGTCTAATCCCACATAAAAAACCTATAGAATTCGATGGAATGTTAATTCTATAGGCCTATTTATATTTATATTTATATGTCATTTAGCATGCTGTCTACCGTTTCTTTGAACCTCAACAATCCATGCTCTTCGTTGAATAAAGGTAATCCCATAACATCATAACTGTTGTTAAAGAAATATTTCTTATCTACAATAGCATGATCTTCAATGCTAATTAAAAAGTCCCCCTTCCATCGATCCTTCTCAAGCAAATGACTTCCTTTTGGCTCTACATAAACTTGATCAACATGATAGCCAGACTCTTTTTTTTTCTTGATAAATAAAAGGAAATCGGGTTCAAAACGTTCCCCATCTTCGAAGCTATAGATGGCCAAGTCCGCTATCCGTTCGTTGCGAATAACATAATATTCAAGATTTTTCTCATCCAGCATAGGTGCGATATAAGTTTTGAAATAAACCAAGAATCTTTTTTCTTCACTAGTTCCATAGTTGTCATGATAGGCATACCAATCTTCTTGACTTAAATCCATTCGAAGACGTTCATCGGCTACTTTTTTTTGTGAAATACCCAGTCCATTCTTATCATCATCAAATAAATCGCCCTGTACATTCACAGACAATTGGATGCTTTTATTTCTGATGACTTGTTTTATAGCTTTAGCCTTAAATAACCGAGTTCCTTCATATTCAGGTTTAACCTGTGTCACGAAACGAGCAATCTCTGCGAACACGGTGACTAAACTTTCATAAATATCTCTTGAGGTATATTCATTTGAGAAATAGGTCATTTCTAAAACATTGTCCCCAAGATAGGAAGGCGAGGTTAAGAACTCTCTCAAGCTTTTCAATGCTGGAAATTTTTGCTTCAAACTCTCGAAACGTAAGGCTGGGTATGACTCACTTGCTCCTAATAGCATATGGTAAGGAATTTGCTTAAACGAAACGGTGTGTTTATTTTTGTAAATAGCATTCTGAGGCATTTCTTTCATACCACCAGTGAACATATCCAACACTAGACCTGATTGCGATTGCCTACTTGTATATCGGATTTTCTGTCTCTCACTAGCAGGTAATCCAACTACTTCTTGTCGATCCTTTTCTACACGGCTATTAGAAAATACCAGACCTGTTCTATATAAGTCTGTTTCTTTAAAGCTATCTTTGAGCTCATAAGTGAGTTTCAGTTTCTGTTCATCCACCATTCCTGTCATAATGAGAGCCTCTCTTAGTTCAGAGATATAACGTGAATCATTCTTGCTGTGGAAGTACATCGTCTCTAAATAACGAAATGGATTATCTACATCATTGTCATACTTTCTTTTAAATCGTTCCTGATCATCCGTGACTTGGAAGGGATAATAACGTGCTCCTCTCCCAATCAACTGGGCTTCTGATAGAGTATATTTTTTTGCCTGCCGTTCATCAAAGGCTCGGACAATGTCGAAAAGGTTTAAAACATCCCATCCTTCAATTAGCATTTTAACTGTAAAGATTAAACGTAAAGGGTTGCTACTATCCTCAAGAGAATTCAACAACACATGATTCTCAGCTGTGTTTTCTTTCGAACTATTGATGTTCAAAGAATATTCTTTAGTCATGGACTGACGTAAACTATCCGCTAATAAATTCAACGTGTCATCTTTATCTTTAAAATATTCCAGCGCTTTCTGTAAATCAGGGACATTCTGAATTTGATAAAGACTTAGCAAGTCTCCACCTGTCAAGCGCTCCATATTTTCATGAAACTCTTCATAGAAATTCTCTGATTCAGCTTTAGTGCGTGACTGGATCATCAACACTGGTTTAACATTTTGGCCTGCCTCAGCAAATAGATAACGTCGATATTCACTCATCACACAGGCGATCAATGTCCGTGTCCATATGTCAGTATCTGTAGCAAAATTTTTAAAGTCTTTTGTATAACCACTCTCACGAAAATATTTCAGAGAATAATCATAAACAATTTTATCGACGTATTTGTTCAGAATATTTTCGTCTTGTAAATCAATCGTAGCAGTGAACTCTAGCATAACATTATAAATATTTGAATGAAAAGCTCGCCCTCTAATACTTTGTTCCCAATTTGTATTAACCTCTTCTTCACCCTTTGTTGCTTTTTTTGTGGCAACATTTAAATGATGGCTTTCGTCTGCCAAAATAACAACTGGTTCGCCTTCGAAGTCATCTAAACTAATTGAATCTTCCGTTGGAAAACTAATACGGTCATGTAGCGAATTCGTGCTCGAAAAGTGGATATTAATGATGCTTTCTTTAGGGTTCAAGCCAGTAAACTTATTCACTTCTCGAATTTCGATCTTTTCACCTAAATAACTCAATTCATCTGCAAATAGATATTTACTAGAATCAGCATTTAAAAAGTTTTCTTTCGTCTTTTGAATAATATTGTTCTGATTAACAACGAAGACAAAATTCCGATAACCTCGTGTATAAAGATATAAAATAAGCGCAGCCATAATGACAGTTTTCCCTGACCCAGTTGCCATATGGAACAGCGTATCAAGTTGTTTATCCTTGCTTAAATTCGTCTCATTATAGGTAACAAAATAACGAATAGCCTCGATTTGATAAGGTCTTAATCGTATATGGTCTGCTAGTCCTGTCTGAATAATTTCAGGCAAGTCTTTTAGACCAACAGCTTCTTTCAAAGCTTGTATTTTTTGATAGAGAAATTGTTGGTTAATCATGAACCTCGCCCCCCTCATAGAATGAGCGACTGAACTTTTTATCTGCCTTACTAATTTGATAATCTTCATCATCTATTGAAGAATAGTTAACGTACAATTTGTTTTTATCTATTAAGCCGATTAACGCTTGTTTCTGTTCATCTAGGGTAAGTGCGTTAAAGTCTTTGTCTGCTTTCTCTAAGTCAGAAGTCAAGATATAAGGGACAATCTGCTCACTACGATAGATTTCATCTTTAACAGATTGAATAGTCTCTGAAGACGCTGATTGAATTTTATCAATTAGGCGTTGTCCATCTTCAAGAAGTTCACAGTAAACGAATGAGCCCCCACCTTCCCAGTCAACATCTTTTGAAATACCGCCTTGTTCTCCCTCGATTACTTTTTTAAGTCTCGGCACTGAAACCGTTTTGATATAATCCATTTGTTCAATTCCAATGTAATGGCGGTTCATCTTATGGGCTACA
>JBHWQC010000036.1:0-6395 GCA_043425375.1 Atopostipes sp. | reverse complement strand
GCGTCTGCATTATATTTATTCATATAAGGTGGATTGGTAACCACCACTTCATATTTTTGGTCTAGAACACGATATTGTGCGATTAAATCTTCTAATAATGGAACTAGGAAATCTAATATTCCTGCAGTAAAAATATCCACTTCTGCTTCATTTTGGATATAGTCTATTTGCTCTTCGATTATTTCAATCTTAATTTCAGGAACTTGAATAATGGAACCGTATAATTTTCCATCATAGAAAGTGTCTACTAATTTTTTAGTTTCTGCATAAACCTCTTTATTATCTTTCGCAAATGTCTTTAGTTCCTCTTCCGAAATTGAATTACTTTCCTCAACACTATGAATATGTACGGAATACTCACGATTAAATAAACGACGATCGTATTCTCTCGCTTTCATAACAACTGCAAAGGCAGCTAATTGCGTTGCTCGTGTATCGATATCTAATCCAAATAAATTATTTTCTAAGATTAATTGTGGAATTTCTCGCTCGAGATATCCTCGGGACAAATATATTTTATGGAAGAATTCAAATGCATATACCAAAATATGACCTGACCCACAACTAGGGTCAAGAAATTTAATTGATTCGACATTAATGTTTCGATTTGTTAAAGCTTCTTCCATTTGTTCTTCGTCGTCTAAATAATACTCCATTGATTTTTGTAAATCATCGTCTGGATTAGATTCTAGCCAAAATCGTCCTAAAGAGTTATCCACCATATACTCTACAATCCATCGCGGTGTGAAGAGTTGTGTCACTGGACCTATTTCTGCTTTTCCTATTTTTTTACTTCTGTCAGATAATAGTTCATCTTTTTGTTCAGAAATATAAAATTGGTAGAGCCAGCCAACAACTTCAACATTTTTCCAGTCTTCTTCCTCCACCATCGTGACAACATCTCGTATGATACTATTTTCGTTTAACAAATTATCTGGCAACAATAACGCCATATCGTCTGAAATATACTCAAATACATTCGGAATAATTTCGCCTAATTTATTACATTGTTGAACAATTAAATATTGGTATAAATCTTCATAATTACTCTCGTCTTGCATCTTGTAAACGAACTCTCGGTCTAAATCTAATTCATCTACCAAACTCGTTATGTTTGTTAGTACATCAGGTTCACTTTTACCTTCTGTTTCTGAAGATAAAATGCGCAAATGAATGGGTAAAAAATCATTCACTTCCATGTAGCGCAAGGCAATAAATCGGTTGAACCACGTATAAGCCGCTTCTTCCATTATACGCTCGTAACCTTCTGTTTCGATTCGTTTAACTAATTGCTGATACTGCTTTAATTCTTCTTCCCTCAATACTCTCCCATCGATTACACCGCCTTCAGTGAGAGGTGTTATTTCATTTTCAGTAATCCCAAATTTATAGGCCTTCTGTTTTACTGCGTTTAATAGTTTTACTTTTGCTTGAACTGAGAAGTTTCGTAGTGCTGTCTTATTCATTATTATCCCCTTACGTTAACTTGATAACATCGTAATCCTGTAATGTTTCAATCAATTTTTCTTCCACTTCTTTTAAATAGACTTGAATATCTTGTGCCGTACGTAATTCCACCGTTTGAGAAGGTAAAATATCATGTTTATTCACGAGTCGACTATTTTCTGCTTTTATTTCTGGTTCGACTACAACGGGAACGGTTTTGTCTGCCGGTGTTTCTGTGGATTTAGCTGCTTGTTCTTCTAGTTTTCTTTGTTGCTCTTTTTGTCTCTGAGAAATGATTTGTTTAGCTCGTTCAATTTCACGAATCGTTGTGATTTTTATTTCACGACTCTCAGAGCGATAAGAGTTTAATTTATTTAAAGAATTTGCTGTTGTTATTTTATTCGTGAGTATTTCAAATTTTTTCTCATGTCTATTTTGGATTGTTTCATGCTCAGGAAATTTTTTGATTTCAACTAACTCTTTTTCGACATCTTCTCTGTCTTGTTCGAGTGTTTTTTTTATCGGTTGCATTTCATCTTCTAACCGATCCATTAATTTCCTTGTGAATTGGTCCGTTAAATCATTTAAGTCTTTTATTCGAGCATAAGGGCGAGCCATTCTTAAAACACCATCTACTTCGTCCATAATACTGTCAATTTCACTATCATCTAAATAGTTTTGATCTTCTTTATAAAGATCATATTTTTCTTTAGCATTAGTGTAAATATCCTTTTTATTGGACGCAAAGAAGTCTTTTACATCTTCTAAATCTTCGATTGATTCGATAATATCGTCACTATTATTCGCTAAATAAGTTAAAAATTCCGTTGACGATTTTATACTCAGTAAACGATTGAGTTCCTTGATCGCCTTTTGTACAGAATCTTTATCTGGATACCATCCACTTTGGTACTCAAGTAACAAATGACGTAACTCATCGCGTTCTTTTTCAAATAATACAGTTACAGTATCCGTCATATCCTCTTCTTTTTGACCAATATGCGAACGACCAAATAGTTCATTCGTTGTTCGTCGAACGGTATTGATAATCCTTGAATCCAATACTCTACGCTTTCTAACAACAATCCGTTCTTGTGTATCTTTTTTGCGGATTGTATTTAAGAAGGAAGCTTTATTTACTTCCATTCGCCGGCTATTTAATGTAAAGGTAATTTTTTCATCCTTAATTAAACGGATCAGACTTGCGAGAATGTCTAACTCTTTCCATCCGTAAGGTTCTCTTTCATAGCGACTCATTAAATCATATAATGTTATTGCGGCATTTCGCTCTTCTTGCATATCCAAATAAAGTTCAATTTCATTGGTTGCTTTTTCATTCTCATCTTCATATTTACTATTTAGAAGGGATATTTCTTGATTTTCAATTAACTCTTCTATTCTATCTCTTGAATATTGTTTTTCTATATAATTCATTCGCGGATAGGTATCTTCAACTAATGTACGAAGTCCTTCTTCAATGCGTTTAATTGGTGAACCACTGACTTCTACTTCATAACCATTGACATAGATTGTCGCATTCTCAATCGCAGATTCTAATGAATGATTGATGATGGCTTCAAGTCGCCCTCGTTCCATCGTCTTTTGATTGTTAATTTCTTGCACAATAGGCGTTTTTGTTTTTGTCGATTGACTACGTAAATATTGATTGATTTGAAGGTGATTACGCAAATCATTAAAATCTTCATCAGAAAGTTGGACAATGACTTTACGCTCACGTTGTGATAAAGCAATAATTTCAGTATCAACCGTATAATCTGAATATACCGTTAAAAAATGTACCCCAATATCGACAGATGCATTTCTTAAAGAACGCCCGTCGATCCATTGCGAGATATCAATGAGATAATCAATTTCTGGTCGATCACTAAAAGGTTTATAGATATATTTATTTATATCTAAGGTGTTCTCAATTAATCTTTTACCTACTTCGTTTGCTAAATCAGAAGTCGGTATTTGAATACGATCAATTTGGCGATTAACGTCTTGTTCTTCATTTGTTAAGAATTGATATTTATTACCTATCCGCTGAACTAGGAATTCTCTTTCTAGAAGAACCAATGAATGATTGATTTTTTTACTGAGTTCTAACGTATCCTCTTCAATATCTGAAATCATTAGGGTGGTTAAATTTTTAAGTGTGCCTGGAACTTCATCCACATAACGCACTAGGAATAAAAGCTTTACAATATCTACATCAAAATCGCTTAACTGTTCAATTTTATGCGCATTAATAATGGTTGAACGAACTGAGTGCTCCAACGCTTGATCGATACTTTCATAAAACGTATGAAAAGGTATCAACTGTCCCACTTCTTCTTCTTGATACTTAATCGTTGCTTGTTGAATGGATTCTAGTAGATTACGTTCTCCATCTGATAAGTGTTTTCCAGCCGATCCATGCTCTCGTATAGAAGTAAATACTTTCTGTAATAGATTGAATTGATAAGGTACAAATGGATACACTCGTGCAAAATCTTCTGCCTCACGATAAAAATTCATTGTAGCTGTCTCTTCAAATTCCAATTTGTTTTTAAGCGCTGCTTCGTGCTCTTCATAGGTCAATGTCAAACTATTAAAGGCACTTTCCCGTTTTTCTAGTAAACGAATTTTTATAACTTCATCTGCATTGGCACTACTCAAACTAACGCGTGTGTTAAATCTTCCCTGAATTTTTGAAAAGTCAGTTGCTGAAAGTTCTTCTTGTAAACTATCAATATCCTGTTGCGAAGTAACGATCACCCAGACTTTTCCGCCACAATATTTACCTAAGTCTTCAACAACTGTCTGGAGCCCCAACATCAATTGAACGTTTCCTGAAACAAATTGACCCACTTCATCCGCTGCAAACACTAAACGGAAGTCATCGCCCTTTGTATCCACATACTCTTTTAAGCGTTGTGCGAAACTGTCCACAGAAATAGAGTAATTATATTCGCCATTCTCAATCCAGTTTCGTGCACTATCTTCCGACATATCGGCCGCTTTAGATAAAGCAGTAATCGCTTCATCCATGTTATAATACAACTCATCGCGTCCATCTACCCAAGAGATTCCAGCTTCGGTTTTAAATTCTCTTTGAAAAGCTTCATAAGTCCCATTTTTCTCCAGAATTTCTTCAAGTTCCGCTAACCAAGGTGTACTTGCAGAGTATCCTCTCATCTCGTTATATACTTTGTTAAATACTTTGACAATATCTGATTTGTTTTGCTTTGCATCTGCATCTGCTTTTGAATCAATATTAAATAAAACCACTTCACTTTGAAATTGAGAAACACGCTTCATGTTATCTAACAGTGTTTGATTATGTATTTTATCTTGAAAATATGAAACAGCCCGTTCCCCGTTTATTTCTAATTGAGACTCGAGTAAATAGGAGATAATTTTAAGGAAGTGAGATTTTCCGGAACCAAAGAATCCTGATATCCATACCCCTACACGGTCTGTCGGGCGCTGATAGGCTTTTATATAAGACTCAAAAAAAACAGCAAGTTGATTTTCGACTTCTTCTGTTACGACATATTCTTCTAACTCTTGATGAATACTTTTCGTATCTTCTTGACCTATTTTAATAACACCTTGAATCTCTCGATTAATATCTTTTTTAAACAAATTTTTAATTTGCATGAGATAATTTTCCTTTCTATTAGTCTTCTATGATTTTAAATGCTCGATAATAGTTATCATCCTTAAACAAGGAAAATAATTTTAAACTACCTTCTTCGTATTTTCCTGGATAAAACATGATCAATGGCTGTTTCTCAACCACTGTTTGTAAGTTATTTAAGATGCTGTGTGAGCGAACAATCGGGAAAACTTTACCTACCCCAGTAAGGAAAATAATAGCATTTCCATCCATATTTTCTCGAATATAACGAACAATCCAATCCTGATTGGTTGCCAAACGTAGTGCTCTTTGCATTGTATCGAACAATGCATAACTTCCTCGTTTTTCTTCAAGTTTAAAATTCTTATCCATATAACCTTTACTCTCAAAAAAATCAATCACGATATCATATAAATCAAACACCTGAATTTTCACTTCACGAGATTCCCTTTCCACATATTTCTTTACTGCTGGAAGTGAATTTCTAACAATCAATTCTTCTTCTGGCTCGTAATCAAAAATATAAAAACCCACTTCATTCCCTAAACCTTGGTTTGTTAATATCTTAGGGTCTAATAACTTTTCTTTCAATTCATCGATTCTAACGTGAATTGGTCTCATTGAATCACTTCCCCTAACATCACTTCAACTATTCTTTTCTCTTTATGATTAATCAAATAAGTTCGGATTTCTGGATTGATTATTAAAGGCTGTAAGTATAATTCTTCACCAGTTGATGTTGCCATCCCTACTTCTACTAGGATTTGATGATATACACTCATTAATGTTTTTTTAGTTGTTTCAATCCAATTTTTTATGGTTTCATCTTGTTCTGACTTACGAGTAATAAAACTTTTCGTTTCTTGTTTTTGATAAATCCAATCCATAATTAAAAACTTATCCCATACTACTTCACGCATCCATTCAGAAAATAAACGATCTCTTTTTAATAGAGCATAAAGCAAAATAGCTTTGCTAGTTTGAGTATCTGCTTTTAGAAAATATCTAAATAAATAATCATCTAATAGATTTAGACGTTTGAGTATCTCGCTACAAAAACGTTCTGCTCTGTCTTTACTTGCTAGTTGAAATAAGTTCTCTTCTAATACAGTTTCTACTATTTCTTTAGAATCCATTCCTCTATCAAGCAACTCTGCTACTCTTTTAGTTTCTGCGTATAGAAATGGTCGAGTAGTGAGTGTTGTTAAGTATTTTCTGTTAGTCACAATAATCGTTCCCTTTTATATAATGTGTCATATCAATAATCTATTATTTTAGAAACAACCGCTAAGCGATTTTTTCCGCACTGTTGTTTTATAATAGT
>JBHWQC010000035.1:0-3407 GCA_043425375.1 Atopostipes sp. | reverse complement strand
AGAAAGGGTTCGATCAAAGGCGTATGAGTTGGGAATTGATAAAATTGGATTTGCGAGTGCAGAACCCTTCTATGAATTAGAAGACTCCATTATAGAACAGCATAAAAAAGGACACCAGTCAGGTTTTGAGCATAAAGTGCTTGAAGAACGTATTTATCCCGAAAAAATCTTTGATCATCCGCAATCGATTATATCCATTGCCCTTGCTTATCCTTCAACCATAAAAAATGAACCTAAACGTAAACGCGGCGAAAGAAGAGGAGAATTTGCGCGCGCTTCCTGGGGATTAGACTACCATTATGTACTGCAGGAACATCTTTCCCAACTCATTGAATATATGACAGAAGAAACAAACGGCCAGGCAACCTTTAAGCCGATGGTAGATACCGGAGAATTAATCGATGTGGCCGTTGCTGCTCGAGCAGGCATTGGCTTTATTGGCCGGAATGGTTTGTTAATCACCAAGGAATTCGGATCCTATGTTTACTTGGGAGAGATTATAACCGATATTCCTTTTCAACAAGATGCGCCAGTCGATTACGATTGCGGCGACTGCGACCGATGTATTGTCGGTTGTCCTACTCAAGCATTGCTCGGAAATGGCGAAATGAATGCGAATAAATGCTTATCTTATCAAACACAAACCAAAAACTACATGCCAGATGAATACCGTCGAAAAATGGGGAAAGTTATCTATGGGTGTGACATCTGTCAGATCGTTTGTCCATACAACCGAGGAGTGGATTTTCATCTCCACAAAGAAATGGAGCCTGAATATGAAAAAGTTCGCCCAGAATTGGAACCATTGCTGACCATTTCTAACCGAGAATTTAAAGAAGAATTTGGTGAGATGGCTGGTTCATGGCGCGGCAAGAAACCACTACAAAGAAATGCGATTATTGCATTGGCCAATTACCGAGATCGCAGCTCCATTCCTACTTTATTAAAACTAATTGATGAGGATCCGCGGCCAATGATTCGTGGAACGGCTGCTTGGGCTATTTCTAAAATTATGCGAAAATCACCTAACAAAGAGTTGATCCATTTCTTGGAAAAAGCAGTGGATAAGGAGTTAGAAGAAGAAACCATCTTTGAGTTTCAACAAGCCATTGAAACCTTAAAAGAAAATTTAATGAAAGAATGAAGGAAGCAAAGAATGAATCATATTGTTTTATATAAACCACAAATTCCACCAAATACGGGAAATATTGCAAGAACTTGTGCCGGAACGGATGCCCACTTACATTTAATCCATCCATTGGGATTTAGTTTAGAAGATAAAATGCTCAAAAGAGCAGGGTTGGATTATTGGAGTGAATTAAAAATTACCCATCACCAAAATCTAAAGTCCTTTTTAGACTATGCCAAAGAGGGAAAATTGCATCTTGTTACAAAATTTGCCTATACTATTTATTCAGATGTAGATTATTCAAACGACGAAGAGGATCATTATTTTATTTTCGGAAAAGAGACGACTGGGCTTCCTGAGAAGTTTATGCGTGATCATGAAGAAAATTGCATTCGTATTCCGATGGATGATACACATATTCGTTCACTCAATTTATCAAATACAGCGTCAATTATTATTTATGAAGCTTTACGTCAACAAGGTTTTCCTAATTTGGATTTACAAAGACATTACTTAAACGATAAACTTGATTAATCAGTTACATGGAGAGGACGATTTAAGATGAGAGATACAGAAAGTTTGTCTAGAAATGAAGTTTGGATAGAAGTCTTTAATGCCATCACGCATGGTCTGGCAGCTATTTTAGGAGTTGTTGGATTGATTTTGCTTGTGGGAAAGGCTTATGCTGCCCCTGAACTTTCAAAGGCGGAATTCGTTTCTTATATTATTTATGGTTCCAGTCTAATCATTTTATTTTTAGCCTCAACTCTTTATCATAGTTTCAGCTTCACCGGACATAGAAATTTGTTTCAAAAAATTGATCATGCCTCTATTTATTTATTAATTGCCGGTTCTTATACGCCTTATTTGATGGTAACAGTTGGGGGAGCTGTCGGTTATACTTTCCTTGCGGTTGTCTGGCTAGCGGCTATTGCTGGGATTGTTTTTGAAGTGGTATGGACTAATCGTTACCCGAAATTAAGTACATATCTTTACCTGATTATGGGATGGATGGGTATTTTGCTGATTTATCCTCTCTATCAATCTTTTCACCCTGCTGGAATATTCTTGCTTTTTTTAGGTGGGGTCTTTTATTCAGTGGGTACCATCTTTTACCGGATGAAACATAATGGCTGGATGCATGTCATCTGGCATTTATTTGTGGTCGCTGGAGCAGCTTGTATGTTTTTTAGCATCTATCTGTATGTATAGAAAAATTATTGACTAAGTAAATACTTCATTGAAAGACAGCTAATCTATTCGATTGGCTGTCTTTTTTGAGTATTTCATACATATGAAAAGCACCCTCTATGTTATTATTAAGAATAACTAATTATTTATATACATATAGAAACTCTGTCATAAAAGGAATGACGGGATGGATAAATATTAAAATACGAGCGAATCAGTTGGTTTTGTTTCAAGAGACAGGATGAATGACGTACACTTAAGTAGAGAATGAATTAGAAATGAAGGTTGATAGAATGGTTGATTGGTTTTTAGCGTTGAGTCCAATTTGGCAGGCCACATTAGCTGGGATTTTCACCTGGCTAATGACTGCCTTAGGTTCAAGTTTGGTTTTTTTATTTCATGAAGTCAATGAAAAACTGTTGGCGATTATGAATGGTTTTGCTGCGGGCGTCATGTTTGCCGCGAGTTACTGGTCTTTATTAGCTCCTTCTATTGAGTATGCAGAACAAGGTGGTTATGGGATTTGGTCTTTTGTTCCTGCCTTAGTTGGATTTTTAGTTGGGGGAATCTTTTTAAGAATTGTGGATGGAGTGGTCCCTCATATCCATAAACGAGCAACAGGCGCGGAAGAGACGGAAGGGGTCGCATCCTCTTTATCTTCAACTGCCCTCTTGTTTTTAGCCGTAACTATCCACAATATCCCAGAAGGATTAGCAATAGGTGTCGCTTTTGGCGCCGTCGGAGAAGATGCATCCACCATTGCAAGTGCGATCGTTTTAGCCCTAGGTATAGGCTTACAAAATTTTCCTGAAGGGGCAGCCCTTTCCATGCCGATACGAGCTGAAGGAAATACAAAAGGACATGCCTTTAATATGGGACAAGCCAGTGCCTTGGTTGAAATTATTTCAGCAACTGTCGGGGCTTGGCTAGTCACGCAAATCACCATTGTTTTACCTTATGCGCTAGCGTTTGCCGCTGGAGCAATGGTTTTTGTCTGTGTGGAGGAACTGATTCCAAATTCGCAAAACAATGGTTATAGTGAAGTAGCCACCATGGCTTTTATGCTTGGTTTTGCGATTATGATGAC
>JBHWQC010000034.1:0-34261 GCA_043425375.1 Atopostipes sp. | reverse complement strand
GCGTTTAACTAAGACCATTCGTGAAACCATACCTGGGGCAGATGATTTGAAAGTAAGAGAAAAGATTTGCCCCTCTCTTTAAAAAGAAAGACTATAACATAAGATTCAAGAAAATTCTGGAGGAATCAGAATGCGAATAAGAAAAGCAACCGTATTAGGAGCAGGAGTCATGGGTAGCCAAATTGCTGCATTGTTAGTCAACGCAGGGATTAAAGTGGAACTACTCGATATTGTAATTGACGAAGAGGATCGAAATAAACTAGCGAAAAAAGGCTATGACAGTATTGTAAGTGACCAGCTGTATGATAACAACTTTGCTGGAAATTTAACGTATGGAAACTTTGAGGACAACTTGAAAGAAGAATCTTCATCCGATATTTTCATTGAAGCTGTCAAAGAAGACATTGAAATTAAACATGATGTGTGGTCAAAAGTGGCAGCAGTGGCTAAAGACAATGCCATACTAGCGACCAATACATCCGGCATTCCAATCAACAAGATAGCCGAAGTCTTTTCAGAAGAAGATAAAAAACGATTTGTGGGTCTACATTTCTTTAACCCACCCCGTTATATGAAATTAGTGGAAATTATTCCAAATAAAGAGACGAGTGAAGAAGTCCTTGAAGACGTTACCGCATTTACAGAAAATACACTCGGTAAAGGGGTCGTGAATGCGAAAGATGTCCCAGCATTTGTGGCCAATCGCACGGGTACACATGCGATGTCAGATATTATGTACCGCGGGGAGAAAGCAGGCTTTTCAGTTGCAGAAATTGATGCCTTAACTGGAAAAGTCATTGGTCGGCCGATGGGGACGTACCGACTAGCTGACTTAGTGGGCCTAGATGTAGCCATGTTTGTAGTGGGTGGTTTAATGCGTGACCCAGAAGAAGCACCTTTCTTCAACGCATCCGATCTCGTGATGAAGCTTTATGAAGCGGGATCGTTAGGAAACAAAACAGGTCAAGGGTTTTATAAAAAAGAAAAAGGCAAGTATTTAGTCATTAACCCTGAAACCATGGAATATACCGAACAGAAAAAACCGGAGTTGGATATTCTAAATGAATTAGGCAAAGATCTTAAAGAAAACATGGATATTATCTTTAACTCAGAAGATAAAGCGGGCCGCTTACTGTGGGAGACACTCAGAAGCACATTTTATTATGCAGCACATAATGTGCCAAAAGCGACGGACAATTATAAAGATATTGACCGCGCTATGGTTTGGGGCTTCAACTGGCGTCAAGGTCCTTTCCAATTATGGGATTTGATGGGCTTTGAGCGCGTGAAAGAGCGTATCGAAGAGGAACTCGGTGAGTTACCGGATTGGGTAGCCAATCGAACAGAACCCTTCTACCAAGAAAATGAGACCTTAGAAAAAGTGACGCCGATCGCAGAATTTGTCACAGACAACATTTGGGACCGTAAAGATTCAAAATTAGATGTCGCGCATGATAATCAGTTACTCTTTAAACTTCAGACCAAAAATAATGTCTTATCCGATCAATTTGGCAAAGACTTAATTGAAGCGATTGATACGTTGGAGACGGGGCCGTACTCAAGTATGGTACTTTACTCAGAAGGTGCAAATTTCAGTCTTGGAGCCGATCTGTACGGCATGAAAATGGCCATTGAAAAAGATAAAGTCGATGAATTAATCGGCGATTCGATTACCTTGCTTCACACAGCAGTTAATCGTCTGCGCTACGCTGAGAAACCAATTGTTACAGCTACACAAGGCCGTGCCTTAGGCGGGGGAGCCGAAATTTTACTTGCTTCTCCTTATGTTGTGGCTGCGGCAGAAAGTTATATCGGCTTAGTGGAGGTTGGCGTTGGCTTAGTGCCAAGCGGAGGCGGCTTAGCTGAGTTATCTGAACGCGTCCTTACTCTTCCTGGACAGAAAGCTAATAAGATTCATATCATGTCCGATGTGGTGACTCGAGTGGCGATGGGCTCTGTGGCAATGAATGCGTATGAAGCACAAAGACATTTGCTTTTAAAAGAGACAGATACGATTATTGCAAATGGTGATAAGCGAGTAGAAGTTGCTTTAGAAAAAGCGAAGTTCATTGCGAATACGCGCTATGTACCAAGAACAAAAACAACATTTGAAGCATTGGGTGAAGATTTCATCGCTATTGTTGAAGGGCAACTGGATTCAATGCGTTTAGGAAACTTCATTAGTGACTACGATATGGAAGTCGGCTTAGCCGTAGCC
This sequence comes from Atopostipes sp., assembly GCA_043425375.1. Classification (GTDB taxonomy): domain Bacteria; phylum Bacillota; class Bacilli; order Lactobacillales; family Carnobacteriaceae_A; genus Atopostipes. The sequence continues at coordinate 32,043 of JBHWQC010000034.1, read as the reverse complement.
GAAGTGATTGCGGGCGGAAATGTGCCTAAGCGAACCTATATTAACCAAGAGTGGGTTCAACATTTAGAGAAAACAGAATTCCTGCGCTTAGCGAAGAACCAAAAAACCTATGAGAGAATCTCGCATATGTTAGAGAAGAAAAAACCACTTAGAAATTAACGAGTATTAGAATTCCAGTAAATAAAAGGGGAATGAATAAGTATGCAAGACGCGTATGTAGTTGCTTACGGACGGGCCGCAACGGGTAGAGGAAAAGCCAATGGTGCTTATGCCCATACACGGGCGGATGACGTCGCAGCACAAGTATTAAAAGGTGTTATTGAACGAGTCGATGGGGATTTTGATCCCGCATTAATTGAAGATGTCATTGTCGGAAATGCTTTCCCAGAAGGGGAACAAGGCATGAACTTTGCACGAACGATTGCTTTAAGAGCCGGTTTGCCACATACGGTGCCGGGTCAAACTGTCAACCGTTACTGCTCTTCGGGCTTACAAACCATTGCGATGGCGGCCAATGCGATTATGGCTGGCCAATCAGAAGTTGTCGCTGCTGGTGGGGTGGAGTTTATGAGTGCCGTGCCAATGGGTGGAAATGAGCCGACAAACAACCCCACACTTCAAGCTGAAGATGTTGGTGCCTCTTATCCGATGGGGCTGACGGCTGAAAATGTGGCCGAAGAATACGACGTATCCCGTGAAGATCAAGATGCTTTTGCGGTACAAAGTCACCAAAGAGCTCATGCGGCACAAGAAGCAGGCCGTCTGGACGATGAAATTATTCCGGTAGAAATCAACAAAGTAAAATATACAAAACATGGGCCGGAAGTGAAAAAAGTCATGTTTGATACAGACGAAGGGATTCGTCCAGAATCAAATATGGAAACCTTATCTAAATTACCCACTATTTTCAAAGCCAATGGTTCTGTGACAGCCGCTTCTTCGTCACAAGTCAGCGACGGTGCAGGTTTTGTTATCTTGATGTCAGGCGATAAAGTGAAAGAATTGGGGATTAAGCCTATTGCTCGCTTTGTCGGATATAAAGCCGTTGGGGTCGATCCAAAATTAATGGGAATCGGTCCTGCGTATGCGATTCCTGAAGTGCTGAAACTAACGAATTTAACAGTTGACGATATGGATTTAATTGAATTAAATGAAGCCTTTGCTTCTCAAGCACTTGCTTCGATTCGTGAACTTGGGATTGATACAGATATTACCAACGTCAACGGCGGGGCTATAGCCCTGGGTCATCCGCTGGGCGCGAGTGGGGCCATTTTGACTGCGCGTCTCTTAAACGAAATGTCCAGACGTCCAGATGCTAAATATGGATTAGTCTCGATGTGTATCGGGGTAGGTATGGGAGCAGCAGGAATATTTGAGTATCTTCACTAAAATCAATTGAGCCAATTGATTGGACGAAGAAGACAAATGATGGCTATTTCATCGACTGCTTGACGGTGAAATAGCTGTTTTTTTAGAACGGAAAATGAGGAGTTTATCATGTATAAAACTATTTTATATGAAAAGCAACAGCAGATAGCCACCGTCACAATTAATCGCCCAGAGTATGGCAACGCGTTTTCAGAAGAAACCTATGACGAAATCATTGATGTAATGAATAAAATTGACCGAGATGAAACGGTGCAAGCAGTTATTTTAACCGGTGCTGGAAAATATTTCTGCTCAGGCGGCGATGTGCGCTTCTTTCAAGAAATGATTGATCAAGGCATGGCAGTGAGTGAAGAAGAGGTTTTAACCACAGGAAAAATGGTCGCAAGTATTCAAAAGAATACAAAACCAGTGATTGCAGCGGTAAATGGTGTAGCTGCAGGCGCTGGATTAGGGCTCGCCTTGGCTTGTGACTTTATTGTGATGGGTGAATCAAGTACTTTACTGACTGCCTTTATTCATATGGGCTTCCCAGGTGATACTGCCCTTATTTATAATTTGCAACAAGCCATTGGCACCTTCCGAACAAAACGACATGTTATGTTAAACGAACCGATTGATGCCCGCTTAGCAAAAAACTATGGCCTGGCTCATACGGTTACTTTAGATGAAGAATTAATGGAAACGGCTAAGGAATTGGCAGAAACTTTAGTCGCTGGGCCGACGCAAGCCCTTGGTTTCCAAAAAGACTTATTTGTTGAGATGTTTTATCCGGAAATTGAAAGCTTCAACGCTAAAGAAGCTAAGCGAATGAATACGAGTTCAAAAAGCGCAGACCACAAAGAAGCCGTGGACGCCTTTTTATCCAAAAGATCTCCACACTTTAAATAATCAATAAATGTGTATGTTAAAATAGAGATAAGATTATTTAAATTGAGGTGGAAATTCGATGAATATCACACAAATGCAATATTTGGTTGAAATTGTCCAATCTGATTTTAACATCACAGCGGCTTCGCAAAAGTTATACGTCTCCCAATCAGCAATCAGTCAGTTTATCAAGACGTTTGAAACACAAAATGAAATCGATTTATTTATTCGAAAAAATGGAAGAATTACTGCACTCACTCAGGAAGGTCGAACGATTTATCATAATGTACTTGATGTGTTGAATGAATATTACCATTTGGAAAATGCCTTAAAAGAAGCGACTTCGCTTCAAAAAGGAACGATACGCATCGGTATTCATCCCACTGTTTTACGCTTGTTTTTCACAAAGTTTATCCCAAGGTTTATGATGGAAAATCCAGAAGCTTATATCAATATTGTGGAAGGTGGAACCGTGCAATTACGTGACCGGCTGATAGATGGGGCTCTACAAGCGGCAATTTTAGTGCATCCTACAGAATTAAATAGCAGCGATTTTGAAGAATACCAGTTGATGCGAACAGAGGTGGCCGCTTTTATGCGCCCCGATCACCCATTAGCTAAACGCCGGATTCTCAATTGGAAAGATTTAAAAAAGTATTCTTTTGTGACGTATAGTGAACGAGATAAAGTGTACCATCTGTTAAAAGAAAAATTGAAAGGGACGGATGCCCTTTCGAATTTATTGTTCACTTCAGATTCATGGGATTATATGATTGAATCGGTTCGAGACAATGATCATATCGCAGTTTTGCCGACAGTCTACTTTGATCGATTTTTAAAACGCATCCAACATATTGGGGTAGTTGAAAAACGATTTAATGACCCCATCTCCTACATCCCTGTCCTGGCTCGTCCAAAAAAAGAAGTGTACACAACCGTTGAGTCTTTTGTCTTTGATTCTATTTTGGAACATTTTTATAATGACGATTTGACCTTACGCTACAATTATTAAAAGCCTAAACGAAAAAAATAGGAGAGCGAAATGATGATAAAAACACGACTCACAGAAAGACTGGGAATTGAGTATCCAATTATTCAAGGTTCGATGCAGTATATGTCTTTGGCTGAATTAGCCTCAGCAGTATCCAATGCCGGTGGATTAGGACTTATTCCCTCTATGGCGTTTAAAAATACAGAGGACTTGCGTCGAGAAATCCGAAAAATGAAAGAGCTTACAGATAAACCTTTCGGCTTTAATATTTCATTAGTGCCGGAAGTGGTTGTGCCTGAAATTATTTTTGATTATATTCAAGTACTGATTGAAGAAGAAGTGCCTGTCATTGAAACGTCCGGCCAAAGACCGGCTGCGTTTATAGAACCGATTAAAAAAGCAGGCATTCCCGTTATCCACAAAGTCACTTCCATTCGTCATGCCAAAGCGGCACAAAAAGATGGGGCTGATATTATTGCCATGGTAGGAGCTGAAGGTGGCGGGCATCCTGGTTCTGATCAGGTCTCTGGTCATATTTTATGGGCAAAAGCAGCAGAAGAGTTAGATGTGCCCGTAGTAGCGGCTGGTGGAATTGTTGACGGAAAAAGTATGTTTTCAGCAATGGCCTTGGGGGTCGATGGGGTATTAATGGGAACGCGCTTCTTAGCGACACCAGAAGTCAATGCTTCTGATCCTTATCGCCAAGCCTTGTTACAAGTTCCTGAAAATGGCACGGTGTTAACTATGCAGTCGCTGAAGAATGCGATGCGGGTCGCGAACAACTCTTTCGCGCAAAAAATTCTGCAAAAAGAAGCGGAGGGGGCAACTTTAGAGGACCTCATGCCTTTAATCTCTGGCATCCGCTCGTACGAGAAGATGAAAGAAGGCAAGTATGATGAAGCTCAGCTAAGCGTCGGCCAAGGTATCGGTCGCGTGAGTGAAATTGTACCGGCTGGCCAAATTATAAAAGACGTAGTGGCAGAATTTTACGACACGCAAAAGCGAATGGAAAGTTTAGGAAAGGTGAAAGCATGACAGAAAAAAGTGAGAAACTTCATACCTTATATCCAGAAGATGTCTTGGAGTATGGAAGTCAGTTAACAGAAAAAGAAGTGGACCGTTTGGCTGAACTTCGTACAGTATTGGAAGAACAATTAGAACCTGTTTTAGAAAAACATTGGAAAAAAGAAACATTCCCTTTTGAAGAATTTAAAGCAGTGACCGATTTAGGCTTAATGAACCATCCTGATTTATTTGAAGAAAGAGAAAACGAACATAAAGTCAGTGAATTCTTTAATATGTTCCGTCTGTATGAATTGGCTCGCACCGATCCATCGCTAGCTACCTTCTTTGCCGTTCATGCCGGCTTGGGCTACACAACGCTGCTGCAAGGCGGCTCACCTGAACAAATTGAGTATTATGTGCCTAAGCTGGCCTCATTTGAAATGCAAACCTGCTTTGCCTTAACGGAACCGGAACATGGCTCAGATATAGCCGGCGGGATTTCAACGACAGCTGTGCGTGAAGGGGATAAGTGGGTCTTGAATGGAGAAAAACGCTGGATTGGCGGTGCTGGGACGGCAGATATTCTGCCAGTTTTCACAAAAAATCCAAAAACAGATGAAGTGCTTTGCTTTTTAGTGCCTGGTGATTCAAAAGGCTTAACAGTCGAAAAAATTGACGGAAAGATTGCACTCCGCTTGGTTCAAAATGGACATATTACTTTAGAAAATGTGACAGTAAGTGATGAACAGCGTCTGCCAAATATCACGTCCTTCAAAGATGTATCAAAAATTCTGTATACAACAAGAGCTGATGTGACCCATCTTGCTTCAGGGACTCATGCGGGATCTTTAAAAGCGGCTTTAGCGTATGCTAAAGAACGCGAACAGTTTGGCCGCTCCATTACTAAATTTCAATTGATTCAAGAAAAGTTGGCGCGTATGGAAGCCAACACGATTACAGGGCTTGGATTATCACATCGCTTGGCAACGCTGCAGGACCAAGGGAAATTCGCGGAAGTGCCGGCCTCCATTGCCAAGATGCAAAATGCACGTCTATTGCGTGAAACGGCTGCTTTGGGGCGTGAGATTGTCGGTGGCAATGGAATCACTGCCGAACATAAAGTGGCTCGCTTCTTTGGCGACGCCGAAGCGATTTATTCTTATGAAGGCACCCATGAAGTGAACAGCTTGATTATTGGACGATTTTTAACCGGTAAAGGGGCCTTTGTCTAAACGGTTGAGCGAAAACTAGAAGAGGTGGAGTATGGAAAGTAAGGAACGATCATATATTGAGGTTATGCAGCATATACCAGATGGTGCGACGATTGGCACCACATCTTTTGGGATTGGCGGATTGCCCGAGCAGCTAGTTGATGGCTTAGGTCAGTATTATAAAAAACATGGCCATCCTAAAGACATTACCTTTGCGACGACTGCGGGAATAGGGGTCGGTCCAAAACGCGGATTAGACCATCTGATTGCCCCAGGTTTATTAAAACGGGTAGTGGCTTCTTATATTGCTACCTCGCCTTTAGCTAATCAAGCGGCGCAGGCCAATGCCTTTGAAATGTATGCCATTCCCCAAGGGATAATTGGAAAATTGTACCAAGATGCAGCGGGGAAAGGGCCGGGAGTCTTTAGTAAAGTAGGGCTTAAATCCTTTGTTGACCCCATCCAAGACGGCGGAAAACTGAATCAAAAAGCCAAAGACAGTGACGACTTGGTGGAGCGTGTGAAGTTAAATGGGGAAACTTGGCTGCATTATAAGCCTCTTCCGGTGAATATCGCCTTTATTAAAGCAAGTTACGCGGATAAGAAGGGCAATTTATCCATCAAACGTGAAACATCAAGACTTGAATCCCTAGCCTTGGCGACAGCTGCTTATAATGCAGGGGGCGTGGTCATCGCTCAAGTAGAAGAAATCGTTGAAAATCATACAATTCCTGCGCGTGAAGTCTTTGTTCCGGGGAAATTGGTCGACTATGTGGTCTTGGGTGAAGAAAAATACCATATGCAGACCCCTCTTACTTATTATAGTCCACTTTTTTCAAATGAAGTACGAGTGGCACTTGATGAGAAACATTACAGCCAGCCTTTGTCGCCTAGAAAGGCCATTGTCCGCAGAGCCAGCTTGGAATTGCCCAAAGACAGTCTGGTCAATCTGGGTAATGGCATGTCTTCTCACGTGGGAGAGATTATTGCTGAGTCAGGCTTAATTGAGCATTTTCACTTAACCACAGACATGGGTGCGATGGGCGGCATGCCGGCTACTGGTTATGATTATGCGTCAAATATTAATGCGGATGCCGTTTTGAATACGCTGGAAATGTTTAATCTTTATCATGGCAACGGTTTGGACGCGACAGTCTTAGGGTTTGGACAAATGGATGAAAAAGGAAATATGAATACGACAAAACTTGGCGATACCATTGTCGGTCCTGGCGGGATGATGGATATTACTTCTGGCTCCGATAAAATTATTTTCGTCGGCACCTTTGTGGTTAAAGGTAAGACTGTGATTGAAGACGGAAAGTTAGTGGTTAAAGAAGAAGGAAAGGCTTCAAAATTTGTCTCCTCTCTGCCTTATATCACCTTTTCTTCAGAAAATGAGCAAAATCGCTGGAAAGAAATGATAGTTATCACCGATCGAGCGGTCTTTGAGCGGGCCAATAATGGCCGACTGCGGCTGATTGAAATCGCACCCGGGCTTGATTTAGAAAAAGACGTGCTAAAATGGATGGAATTTACCCCAGAAATTGCCGATGACTTAAAAGAAATGGATGCGGGTTTATTTCAAGAAACCTGGTTACTCAAAGACCACCACCCCGACTTTTAAGAAAAAAATAGTTTACTGTTCTCTCTTTATTAAAGGGAGAGCAGTAAACTATTTTATCTACTTGATAAGTCCAGCGATTTTAAACGCATCATCTTGTGGCTGGTAGCCTAATTTATTACGCGCTTGCTCAAGCGATAAACGCAAAAAGGTATTGTTTGACACCCCATTCACCAGTAAATAGGGTTCTTCTAATTCCGCTTCTAAACAGCAATCAATTAGATGGTTCATATCCCGCGCAGAAAAGAACATGGCCATTCCAAATTCATCGACTTCAGGCGCTAGTTCTTCATGGTTCACTGTGTAGTCGGCAATGCGGATGCCAATAGAAGAGATGTTGTTTACATAAGCGTGGTAGGTGGCGAGGGCTTCAATATACACTTTCGATACACCATACATGCCTGTTGGACGGACCGGGTCCGACTCTTTCACTTGCACATTATTCGGATAAGCATCGACAGCGTGAATCGAACTCGCAAAAATAATGCGTTTTAGATCCTTTGCTTCAAGGGCTTCATCAAAAAGATTATACGGGATTTCAAAGTTTAACTCCTCTAAATCGCCATAAAATTCCGCATCTTGGTCAGGTTCTCCTGCCAATTGAATCACATATTCAATACCATCCAACAACCCTCGCCAATTTTCACGGTCGATAAGATCTATTTCAATCATCGTGGCCTTTTCTTTTAAATCTTTGGGAAAATCCGAAAAATCTACATCCACTAATGTAAGTTCGTGTGTCTGTATTAAGTGTTTTGTCAGCTCGAGCCCGATTGTCCCAGTGGCTCCTGTTATTAGTACCTTAGCCATATTTACTCCTCCTATTTCGTTACTCTTATAAATAATTATCTATAGCCCATCAAAAGAAAGCAAATGATACGAATTTATTCATTAATTTTTAAAAAAACATGCAAAACTACAGGCAAATAAGGTATTATAGAGGATAGGAGAAACCTAATAAAGATTAAATGAAGAACACGCAACACATTTTACATGAGGTGAAAAAGTGAAAGGCAAACAGTTTTATGTTCTTTTAATCGGACTCCTTCTTGTAGGATTTGGCAGTATTTTCCTGTATCGCAAACAAGAAGAACAAAGAGTCTTAGAATTTGAAGGCTATGAAGTTTCTGTCATCGAGGATCGTGTGGACGCCTTGTATAACGCAGAAAAAACAGATATCGTACAAGATATCTCTGAAGAAGAATTGGAAACACTCGAGACCATTTTCGAAGAATTGGAGCAAAAGAAATTAAGTCGTCGCAGCAGAAACCAGATTCAAGATCTGCAGCTTGAGTTTTTAAGTGCGCAATCCATGTTGGAAACGGAAGCAGCCGTTGAGGCTATTTTTGTTGAAAGCAACGTAGTGGACAAAGAGGTTTCAGAAGAAATGATTGATGCCCTAGAATATGATGTTTTGGCTTTTGAAAAGATGCCCGACTATATCAATCGCAATATTGAGCGGCTGGCTTATGCCCGACAACAGGTTGTTGAAATTGACCGAGCGAGTGAATTTATCGATCGTTTATTTGATGAAGAAGGAAATGTTTTGGAAACCGTCAGTCGTGAGGATGAAGAAGAAGCCCGCGAATTAATTGAGACGATCCAAAATGAAGAAGTTAAAGAAGAATTATCCGCTCGCATAGAGACGGTCCGACTTGTTTTGACCGAAAGAGAAGAGCAATTGGCTTTGGAACAAGAAAGGGAAGCGGCTGAAGAGGTTGAAGAAACGGAAGACTATCAAACCCCACAAGCACCAGAAGAAGCTGCAGAAGAGGAAGAAGACGCGATAGAAGAGACCCAAGAACCACAATATACAGCCCCTCCCGCACAACCGTGGAATCCACCTGCAAATTCAAAAACGGGGAGCGGGACTTCAGGTGGATCTGGAAGCGGAGGGTCTGGAAGTTTTGACAGCTCGAACCAGACAGAACCACAAACACCGTCAACCCCAGCCGATTCTGAGCCTGATTCAGAGTCCAGTTCGAAACCAGAGGAAGAACCAGCGCCGACACCTGAACCCGAACCGGAGGAAAATCCTGAAGATGAAAATCCTGAGGGTGAAAATTCCGACGAAGAACCCGAAGAAAATGAAGAATAGATGAATAGAAAAAACGTCTCGCTATACAAAAGAGAATTGTGTAGCGAGGCGTTTTTACTTTGAAACGGTATGCGTTAGAATGCGGGCACCTTTACTAGAGGTCTAAATGATGAAGTTATCAAAGGATTCATTAAACACTTCCAAATCATACTTCACATTTTGCGTAGAGCTTCCCACAATTTTTGCGATTTCTGACAAGATCATCCCATCGATCTTTTTGAATAAGACACCGCGATTTTAAGCCTTCTTTTCCACTCTTTCTAAGAAAATTCTCCGTGATTTCTTCCCCATTTCACCAATTAACTAAAAATTATGTCTAACGGAATATAGGTTAGAAGAGGCGTTCGTTTTCATCTCTTACATTTAATCTAGTAATCTAACAAAAACATGATAAAATTTTACTTGTGTCGATTGCCAATAATATTTGCACTTAGAAATTGACGAAAATAAAGCGCAAAAAATATTTGCAAATGAAAAATTGGAAAAAGTAAGTGTTTTTACAATTACCACTTACAAATAGAGAAAAAGTAAGTGTAAACCGGTTTTTGCACTTAAAATTTTACAAAAAGTAAGTGCAAAAAAACTTATCACTTTAAAATGTCAAAATAGTAAGTGCAACCACTTGAACGCCCATAAAACTCTTCCTAATATTCTTTTAATTCTAGCCTTCTGCTTTTTTCTAGTCTAAATTGCTGCTGTACACAAGCAAAAGGCAATCGTAAATTGACGTATTGGGAAGCTTTATGCTCTCCTATTTTAGTAAAATGTTTATTAAGTAGTTTAAGCAGCGTTGATTTAGAAACTTGCCCATTAAAGAACGCAAACAAATCAGCTGTCTTCAACTCCTGGACAAAATGTATGACTCCGTACTCACAAATCGTGCGTACAATAGCGTTTTCTTTTGGTTCATGCATGCCGCATCCGCAAGTGACAAAAGATTTCTTAGTGTCCACATCAAAACGGCCGCAATTCGAACAACAGATTCCTCTGCGTAGTTGCTCCTTCGTTTTTAAATCAATAGGTTCTGGTCCAAATGGGTTAATCGTTCTAAACGGCTCTAGCCATGCAGCACAAGCATCTATATCGAAACCAGTACCTTGAAGATTTCTTTCTGTTCTTTCCATCGCCCATATATAATTTCTCAATTCGTTACGCATGAGAATCTGAAGGTCGTCAACTCGATCGGCGATTTCTACTGTATGGTGTTCGCCGATAAATAAAAGGATTCCTTGCACGCTCATTCTTGGAAATTTTTCTTGCAACAAACTTTCAATTAAGACTTTTGCCTTTTGTGCTTGATATATGGGATTGTGACTAATTTTCTTTCCATTGAGTAAACAAGTACTATTTTGAAAGGAAAATTTCCCTGAATAGTTTTTGATTTCAAAAGTGTACATCCCAACAGTTGTGAGTACCAAAAAATCACATTCAAAGACTCCCTGATAATCTAACCAAACATTTTGAAGAATTTTCCAATGTTTTTGACCAAATTCTGAAAAGGTGTCTAATACCCACCGCTCGCCTGCAAACCCTTTCTCTAAATGCTCAAGACCTTCCACGGTCATTTCTCGTTTCTTTAATTCTCTTCCTACTTCTAACTTTGTCGGGAGATTTATCCTCTCCAAGCTATTCATCCCCTTCACTTAATAGCCACAATAAACTGCTCCAAACATTCTCTTACACGTTCAGTCGAGAGCTGTTCATCAAAGAATTCGCAAATAGAAGGGACATCCAAGTATTTCGCATTCGTTAAATTACAATATTCGTAAGCAGTGCGGAGGATGGCTTCTTCGACGGATTCCCAGCCGCCGCACTCACAGGTCATCAAGACTTCTCCAATTTTGACAGCGGAACTTCCGCAATGTTTGCATAAAATGCCTTTTTGGACCTGCGTCATGATTTCGTCAGGAATCTCCAGCGGGATGTAAGGATGGTGGCGATCAATCCGCATGATCCAGCTTAAATTGAGCGGATTAAATGAACTTCCCTTTTTACGGGCTTGTTTTTCTTCTTGAACCATCCCTCTCACAAATTTTTCTAATCTTTCAGCCGGTACAACCTCGATGTCTTTCACTTGTGCATCAATTTCGAGCGATTGATTGGGCTCTGTAAATAAAGCCGCCCCTTTTAGCTTTAAATCAATTGGAGTAGGTGACATTGTTTTAAAACTTTGCAATTGGGTGAACACGCTTTGAGCCATCGGTATGGGGTGTTCGTTTAATATTTCGCCATTCAGTCGACTGATACCATCTTTATACTCAAAGGTTCCCTCATACGCATTCACTCCAAGTGTATAGACATGCGTGGAAGTCATCACTAACAAATCGCAATTGATGATACTGTGATAATCCATTGCCACATTTGTCATATACAGCCACTGGTCTTTTCCATGTTTGTCTAACAGTTCAAGCACTTTATTCAAGCCTTTTGCTTTGTTTTCCAGCCACGTCAACTTCTGCTTTAATTCTGCACTTAATGATACTCGTTTATCCAGCTCCCTTAAAACCTCTAATTCGTTTGGTACTTCTTCCATATAGGCATGTCGTTCGTTGAACATTTTTTTCATTGTAAAAAACCCCCTTATTATATATATTCCCCAAAATTTTCGATTTCCGCGAAATTATTTTTAAAAAGACGAAAAAATTTAATGTTCGCTTCTGTCGAACGAAATAAAACCTCTAAGGAAAAGAACCGAATGCTCCTTGATAATAGGCAGCGAACTGTATATAATAACAAGCAATAGAAAACAAGGAGGAAAGCCATCCATGAGTTATTTGAAAGAAAAAATAATCACAGACGGTATTGTACACGATGATAATGTACTAAAAGTAGACTCGTTTTTGAATCATCAAATTGACCCTACAGTTCTTAAAGAAATCACGAAAGAATTTTTAGCGTATTTCAAAAATAAAGACATTACGAAGGTGATGACGATTGAGGCTTCAGGCATTGCGCCGGCGATTTTGATCGCTTCTGAGTTAAACGTGCCGATGTTATTTGCCAAAAAAACAGAACCGTCGACTTTATCCAATGAAGAACAATATTCGACTAATGTGCATAGTTACACTAAAAATGTCACAAGCCGGGTGTTGGTTTCTAAAAAATATTTACAAGCAGACGATAAAGTGCTTATTGTGGATGATTTCCTCGCTAATGGGCAAGCGGCACTGGGCCTCATTGATTTAGTAGAACAAGCCAATGCGGAGGTAGTAGGTGTCGGCATTTGTGTAGAAAAATCCTTCCAGCCTGGCCGCCAGCGATTAGAAGAAAAAGGAATTGATATTTTCTCAATCGTTCGCATCGCTGCCATTGAAAATAATGAAATTACGTTTGTTGAAGACAATTAAAAAGAAACAAAAGAGTGTTAAACCCACAAATGTAGGGTTTAGCACTTTTTTTTGCACACTTTGATGATTTGCTTCGTTCTTAATAGTGTAAGACGTCATGACACTTACGCAAACCAAAAAGGGGGACATGAGATGTTAAATGTATGGGAGAAAAGTAAAATTGATTTGTATTTTGAGGACGAAGAGACAGAGGGGTATGTGCGTCAAGGTTTCAGCCATTTAGTTCAGGAGACCTCGTCTGAAGAAATTGGTGCCTTTGTTCAAGCCATCAATTCTTTGCATGACTTGCCGGTCGCTCACGCCATTGTGACCGAATCCCAACGTTACATCATTTAAACAAAGCTTCGACTATTTCACAATAAAGCTTGCAAAAAGGAGACAGGATTATGGAAACCAACACAAAATTGGAATTACGTTTCGGGACAGAAAATGGGAAGTCGCGCACATTAAACATCAACCAGCCGGCTCAAGAATTAGACCCGGTATCGGTTCAAGCGGCCATGGAAACTATCGCAGCGCAGGGGCTTTTTGAAGCCGATGGGGTGCGATTGTATGAAGAAATCAAAGGAGCACGTTACGTAACACGAGCAGTTGAAGAAATTTTTGAAACGCAAGAAGCATAAAGTAAATCCATCCATGAAGAGAAGGCCATTTAGGAGCCTTCTCTTTTTTTATACTTTCATATGGTTTACAATAGAGGAACGATAACGAAATAAATGAGGCATAACCCATGAAAAAAATTTTAACCGAACCGATTCGCTTTTACCAAAAAAAAATATCTCCCCATACGCCGCCCAGCTGTCGCTACCACCCGACCTGTTCGACTTATGCCCTGCAGGCTGTCGAAAAACATGGCGCTTTAAAAGGCGGGATTATGGGCTTGGCGCGTATTATTCGCTGTAATCCTATGGTTGCAGGAGGAGTTGATGAGGTGCCGGACTACTTTACCGTCCGCCGCAACCCCGATAATATCGACGACTATCACGTACCTGAATTTCTGATGCCCGCTGAAAAAGAAGTGCAAGAGAACGTAGACCGTCTGCTTCGCAAATATGAAGAACGGTTAGTTATCCATAAAAACCTGCCAGCAGCCTCAGTAACCCTTCGCCAAATGGCCGACTTGAAAGAGTTATCTGTCCAAGACATTCAAGCTGCATTGTCCAAAGAAGAGTTAGCCTATTTAGAAGAGAGTAAAATCTTTCCTGATTTACATTCAGACGAATATCGCTACTACACCTTAGAATCTTCAAAACAGAACGATCCTTTGTTAACAGAAGTAACCCCCTTTTTTGAAGACACGGATTTTGGAATGGAATATCCTTTGATCGTCTTAGAGAAGACAGGTATTTGGTATACCAATCTTCCTATTGTTGAACGTGAATTTTTGATGCAGCGCGGTGTGACAGAAGACGATTTAAAATACAAAAGTTACCACTTGTGGCTTGTTTTGCAGGCCTTTGAATTAGCTGGACATGAAAATTAAAAAGTGTTGTTGGATATTGACTGACTCATCCAACAACACTTTTTATTTATCTACTCGCCATTATTTCAATGTCATCATGCACTTCAACCAATTCTCCAAATACAAAGAAACGGTCATCGGTACGCACACCATCCACATAATAACAATTCATCAACGAAATAATCGGCTGGCCATGTGCAGTAGCCACATCTTCTTGAATCCACTGAACTTCAGTCGGCTCCACCACCTTCGTCTCATATACCTCATATTCATAGACATGTTCGTTATCCGTTAAATAAATCGCATCGCCCATTTCAACAGCCGTCAAATTGCCAAATAAGATGCTTGGGTCTTGTGAGTAATGGCCGGCAATCGGAATGTTCCCTTCGCCAAAGGTTAAATCCGGGCGCATGGTGCCGACACCTGCATGTAAAATATCATTACTGACGCCATTAAAGACGGTCACATTAATCTCGATGCTTGGAATGTAGAGCTGACCGATAATCAAACTCGAATCGATATACTCAGGCGACAGCCATGTGCCGGAGGTAGTAATTTCTTCAATGGCCTCAAAGTCAAAAGAGGCTTCATTGTCTAAATTGGTTTGCAAGGTTTCGGCTGGCATTTCTTGCGCGACTTGTACATTCTTCTCTGACCGATTGCCAATCATTCTTTGATTGATGCGCGGCAAGAGAAGCAAAACGATTCCTATAAGAATCAACAAATAACTCAACACACGACTCCAACTTTTTTTCATGGACAACCCTCATTTTTTCGTAGGATATTCGATACCTTAAGTTTAATACAAAAACCAATCCGTTTAAACATTTTTTCGCTTTCCGTGGTAAAATAAACACAACTCAATCTGAATAGAGAGGAAATGAGACCATGCGAATTTTGATTGCGGATGATGACCGGGAAATTTGTGATTTATTGGAAATTTATATGAACAATGAAGGCTTTGAAGTCGTAAAAGCTTATAATGGCAAAGAAGCCTATACATTCTTTTTAGAAACAGAGATCGACTGCTTGATTTTAGACGTGATGATGCCTGAAATGGACGGATTAGAAGTAGTGAATTTGATTCGGGAAGAATCGCAAGTGCCAATATTAATGCTCAGCGCTAAGACTACCGACATGGATAAGATTCGAGGACTGGCGAAAGGTGCCGATGATTATGTCGCTAAGCCTTTTAATCCTTTAGAAGTAGTGGCCAGGGTGAAATCTTTGCTGCGCCGCAGCGCCTATCATTCGCAGCGTAAAGAAAACCCTAGTGAAATTGAAATAGGGCCCTTAATCATCCGTAAAGACCAGCATAAAGTGGAAACCGTAGACGGGGAGACCATTCATTTGACGGCTTTAGAGTTTGGGATTTTATATCTATTGGCCAGCCATCCCAGTCGCGTCTTTAGTGCGGATGAAATTTTTGAACGGGTCTGGCAGCAAGAAACAGATATTCCTTCAAAAACAGTTATGGTGCATGTCAGTCACATGCGTGATAAAATCGAAAAAGCCACCGGTGGCGAAAAAGTGGTCAAAACCGTTTGGGGAGTAGGGTATAAAATTGAAGCGGATTAATCAAAAATTAAAAGAACCTTCAACGTTAAAACTGTCGACTTATGAGCGCTGGGTCCTTGTGGGAGAGGGTTTTATTACGGCTGGCATTATCCTCCTTTTGTATTTTGCAGCCTATCAAATTTTCCAACTGCTCGTCTCCACCTTCCCGAATTACTTTGAGGATTTTTGGATTTTTGGCGATTTATTTATTGAAATGAAAGACCAAAGCCTTCTGCAAGTCAATCCTTTTGTTTATATCTTTTTGATTCTGCTTGCGATTACCGCCATCTTTTGGCGGCTGCATCGGCGGTACCGCAATTATGAAATGCGCCATATTATTTCAGAACTGCACTACATTGCCCAAGGAAATTTTGAATACCGCATTCCGCCAAGTTCCGATGATAATTTACAAGAGTTTATTGATAGTATTCATGTCTTGGTGGATTCCACCGTGGAAGCGATGGAGGAAGAACGGCGCATCGAGCAAACAAAAGATGAACTTATCACCAATGTCAGCCATGATATTCGCACCCCACTAACTTCGATTATTGGCTATTTGGGTTTGGTGGAGGAAGGCCGGTACCATACACCAGAAGAAGTCCGTCAGTATGTGCATACGGCCTACAAAAAAGCGCGGCAAATGACCGTACTCGTCGATGATTTATTTGAATACACCTCAATTCGGCAAACCAACACCTCATTGAATGTGATCCAGTTTGATATGCTGCAATTGCTGGAGCAATTGGCGATTGATTTTCACCTAGAAGCTGAAGCAAAAGGAATGCGTATTGACATCAACTCCTGGGCAGAAAAAGTTGAAATGCAGGGAGATACAGATAAGCTGGTTCGTGTGTTTAGTAATCTTTTGTCAAATGCCTTAAAATACGGCAAAGATGGCAATCAAATTGAAATTGTACTGAAGCCCGCACAAAAGGGCTGGATGCGGATTACGATTAAAAACGACGGAGAGCCGATCCCGGCTGAAGCCCTTGAACAATTATTTGAACGGTTTTACCGAGCGGAAACTTCTCGCTCACAAGCCTCCGCGAGTACGGGTTTAGGTCTGGCGATTGCTAAAAGCATTGTCGAGTTGCATCAAGGAAACATCTCTGCCAAAACCAGTGAGAAATGGACATCCTTTATCGTGGAGCTGCCGCGTTATTTGAAACAACCACAAGAAAAGTGATATAGAATTATGCATTTAATTCAACTATTAAGTATGGTATTATCTGATAGAGTCAAATTTCTTTGGCTCTTTTTATATGTAAAGACTCACGAAACGATCAAGAAAAATTAAGGAGACATTATAAACATGTTACTTAACCACTTTTACCCATTGCTTAAAAAAAGTTTGCTGACAGGAGCAGCTGCGCTAGGTGTGGCTTTATTTTCAATCCCCTCTGTAGCTGCAGCAAAAGCGCCGGATCTTACTGCTGAGGCTTCGATAACGGTTGATTTTGAAACGGGGCAAATACTGCAAGCTGAAAATCCAGACGAGCCGATGGGGATTGCTTCGATGACCAAGATGATTGTCGAATATATTGTATTTGAAGAAATAGAGGCTGGAAATGTAGCTTGGGATACTGAGATTACGATCAGTGACTATGCCTATGAAATTAGTCAAAATTATGAATTATCCAATGTCCCTTTAAAAAATGGCGAAACCTATTCTTTAAAAGAGCTGTATGAAGCGCTGGCGATTTATTCAGCAAACGGTGCAACTATTGCGATTGCCGAGCATATTGAAGGGTCAGAGCCGGCGTTTGTCGATCGGATGCGTGAATTGGTCGAGAGCTTTGGCGTGGAAGATGCGGCTTTATTTAATGCCTCCGGCTTAGACCGTATTTATTTAGGGGAGAATGTCTATCCTGAGTCCGTTGAGGATGACGAAAACCGTATGAGTGCGCGTTCAATTGCTAAAATTACGAATCGAATTCTTGAGGATTATCCAGAAATTTTAGACATCGCCAGCATACCGGTGAAAACCTTTCGTGAAGGAACCGTTGATGCGATTGAGATGATTAACTGGAACTGGATGTTAGAAGGTCTATCGCATGAACGACCAGGCGTCGATGGGTTGAAAACCGGTACGACCGATATTGCCGGCTATACGTTTGCAGGAACAGCCCAAGAAGAGGACCGTCGTTTAATTACAGTGGTTATGGGTGTCGATGGTGATATCGCTGAGCGTTTTGTTGAAACGGATCAGTTAATGGATTTTGGTTTTAACAAATTTGCATTACAAAATGTCTTAGCCCCCTATGAACAAGGTAAGGACTATTCTCCACTAGTCGTTGTCAACGGCCAAGAAGAGACCGTCAACTATGCACCGAGCGAAACCGAATTAGAAATGTATGTGCATACCGACCATCGCTTAGAAGAGGAAGTTTCCTATACGGTGGATTGGCATCCAAATGTTATCGCGGAAGACGGGACGATTGAGGCCCCTGTTGCAGCAGGGCTGGAAATCGGTCAATTAGTCGTGGAATATTCCGGAAATGAACATGGTTATTTAGAAGGGGAAGAGAAGAATACAGTGCCCCTTGTAACGACAGAAAGTGTGGAAAAAGCAAACGTCTTTGTCGTGGCTTGGAATTGGGTTGCCGGTATTTTTGACAGCATCACCAGCCGCTTCTAAGACTAGGGAAAAAATGGAAGCGGCAGAGTTTTCATGCTAAACTCATTGTAGATTAAAAATAAAACGGACTGAATACTGAAGGAGTGTTGCTTCATGCTGGACATGAAATTGATTCGAAATGATTTTGAAAGAGCCGCGGAACTACTGGAAACGCGCGGTGTAAAAACAGAAGAAATCACCCGCTTGAAAGAAGCGGATGAGAAACGCCGTGAATTGATTCAAGAGTCTGAGAAACTAAAAAGTAAACGAAATGAAGTTTCTAAAGAAATCGCGGAGAAAAAGCGCAACAAAGAATCGGCGGATGACGTGATTCAATCCATGCAAGAAGTCAGCAAAGAAATTAAAGCCATTGACCAAGAATTAGAAGATATTGAAAAAATTACGCGAGATATTTCCACAGGTCTGCCCAACTTGCCGCATGAGTCGGTGCCGGTGGGTGCGTCGGAAGAAGATAACGTGGAAATCAGCCGCTGGGGCGACGAGCTGATCAGCCGCCCAGGTGAGAATCCCAAACCGCATTGGGACTTAGGGGAAAATTTAGATATTTTAGACTTTGCCCGCGGCGCAAAAGTGGCGCAAAGCCGCTTTGTCTACTATAAAGGAGCCGGAGCTCGTTTGGAGCGCGCGCTGTACAACTTTATGTTAGATGTGCAAACGGAAGAACATGGCTACCGTGAAATGATTACGCCTTACATTGTCAACGATGAGTCTATGTTTGGTACAGGTCAATTTCCGAAATTTAAAGAAGATGTGTATGAAATTGAAGAAGAGAATTTAACTTTAATTCCGACCTCTGAAGTGCCGTTGACCAACTTTTACCGGGATGAGATTTTGAATGAAGAAGACTTGCCGCAATATTTCACTGCCATGAGTCCAAGTTTTCGTTCAGAAGCGGGAAGTGCGGGTAGGGATACCCGTGGTCTGATTCGCCTCCATCAATTCCATAAAGTGGAGCTGGTCAAGTTTGCGAAGCCGGAAGAGTCTTATGAAGAGTTAGAGAAAATGACGCGGGATGCCGAGACCATTTTAGAAAAATTAGAACTGCCTTACCGCCGAATTGTCTTGTCGACTGGGGACATGGGCTTTGCCGCAGCAAAAACCTATGATATTGAAGTGTGGATGCCGGCTCAAAATACCTACCGGGAAATCAGTTCGTGCTCTAATACCGAAGACTTTCAAGCGCGTCGCGCAATGATTCGCTTCCGCCGCGGTGAGAGTGGAAAAATTGAGTATGCCCATACGTTAAATGGATCTGGTTTGGCAGTGGGTCGTGCCTTTGCAGCGATTTTGGAAAACTACCAACAAGAAGATGGCTCAGTTAAAGTACCGGATGTCTTGATTCCTTATATGGGCGGCATGGAGTTTATTCGTTTAGAAGAAAAATAAATAGATTATAGGATAAGACCGTTCAGTTAGTTTGAGCGGTCTTTTTTCGTTGTTGTACAAGGGATTATAAAGTGAGTATTTAGTTCTGCCTTCTTTTTAAATGATTGTAAAGAAGACTTTCTACGAAACGAAACGGGCTTTCATTACGCACGAATTATAGTCTGCGACCTCAAACTTTATTTCGTTTCGCACCCAGCCCCATAGTGCGACACGAACCATATTTTCGTTTCGCACCCCTTTTATTCTACGATACCAATCCCCATTTCATTTGCTGGTTCTTGGAAGCATAAAAATGTGAACTTTTTAAATGACTTCAATTTTTTTTAGGAATCAATCGACTTATTTGTTCGAATCTTCTATAGAAGATATAATAAAGAGAGAAATGAGGAGATAAAGATGGCAGAGTTAAAAACAGCGATTTTTGCCGGTGGATGTTTTTGGTGTATGGTAGAACCCTTTGATTCGCTACCAGGAATCGAGTCGGTTGTTTCAGGTTTTACGGGCGGTCATGTAAAGAATCCCTCTTATAAAGAAGTGGTGCGCGGAACGACTGGCCATACGGAAGCCGTAGAAATTACGTACGACCCAGATAAAATATCTTACGAAGAGCTAGTCGAAATTTACTGGCGTCAAACCGATCCAACAGATGCAGGTGGTCAATTTGCTGATCGTGGAGAGAGCTATCGTCCGGTAATTTACTATAGTGATGAAGAAGAACGCCAAATTGCAGAAAAATCCAAACAACATTTACAAGAAAATGGTCCGTTTAACGAACCGATTGTAGTCACAATAGAACCCAAAGAAACCTTTTATCCGGCCGAAGAAGCGCACCAAGACTTCTATAAAAAAGAACCAGCTTACTATAAAAGATATAGTGTGGGTTCAGGAAGAGCACCTTTTTTAAAAAAACACTGGATTTAAATTGAATAGTGTATTATAATAAAGGTCCTGGAAAAATAGTTTGTCTAGGACCTTAAAATATGCATACAAAGCTTTACAAAAATAATTTGTAAAAAGGGTTGACATCTTTACAAATAGTATGTATTATATAGTAGTTGCTGTGAAACACAGCGATACAAAATAAGTACGGTGGTAAAAGCAAGAAGGATCCACCTGTTCCCATGCCGAACACAGACGTTAAGCTTCTTAGCGCCGAGGATAGTGAGGGGTTGCCCCTTGTGAAAGCCGGACGCTGCCGTTCTTATTTTATTGGAGAATTAGCTCAGTTGGGAGAGCACCTGCCTTACAAGCAGGGGGTCACTGGTTCGAGCCCAGTATTCTCCATTTTATTTTGAGCCATTAGCTCAGTCGGTAGAGCATTTGACTTTTAATCAAAGGGTCGCAGGTTCGATTCCTGCATGGCTCATTTAGAAAATAAACAAAAGACAAAAAGAGCTTGCATTTATTTTCTAAATAGCATATAATATATCTTGCGTCTTAAATCAGCCGGCTTAGCTCAGTTGGTAGAGCATCTGATTTGTAATCAGGCGGTCGAGGGTTCAACTCCTTTAGCCGGCATTTGTATTCTAACAAATCATTAAAAATCAGTGTTGATCAAACATTGAACATGACGCGGAAGTAGTTCAGTGGTAGAACACCACCTTGCCAAGGTGGGGGTCGCGGGTTCGAACCCCGTCTTCCGCTTACTCAATTTAATAATAGTTGGGATTTAGTTTAAGCCGGGGTGGCGGAATAGGTAGACGCACAGGACTTAAAATCCTGCGGAGAGTTTTCTCCGTGCCGGTTCGATTCCGGCTCTCGGTATTCACGTGCATCATTATATCATTATGCACCCTTAGCTCAATTGGATAGAGTGTCTGACTACGAATCAGAAGGTTACAGGTTCAACTCCTGTAGGGTGCGTTTTTACTTTTAATTTAATACTTACTGTATTCGGGAAGTGGCTCAGTTTGGTAGAGCACCTGGTTTGGGACCAGGGGGTCGCAGGTTCAAGTCCTGTCTTCCCGATATATGGCGGCGTAGCTCAGCTGGCTAGAGCGTACGGTTCATACCCGTGAGGTCGTGGGTTCAATCCCCTCCGCCGCTATTCATATTGCGATCGAATTCTAGCGGACCTTTAGCTCAGTTGGTTAGAGCAGACGGCTCATAACCGTCCGGTCGCTGGTTCGAGTCCAGCAAGGTCCATTGCGCTATCATATTTATTCTTTTGGCCCCGTAGTGTAGCGGTTACCACGCCTCCCTGTCACGGAGGAGATCGCCGGTTCAAATCCGGTCGGGGTCGTCAACGTATCACTATGCGGGTGTAGTTTAGTGGTAAAACTACAGCCTTCCAAGCTGTTGTCGGGAGTTCGATTCTCCTCACCCGCTTTTAAAAATACGGGCCTGTAGCTCAGTTGGTTAGAGCGCACCCCTGATAAGGGTGAGGTCGGTGATTCGAGTTCACTCAGGCCCATAGCAACACAAAACATTTCAGTAAGGCCCCTTGGTCAAGTGGTTAAGACATCGCCCTTTCACGGCGGTATCACGGGTTCGAATCCCGTAGGGGTCATTTGCGAAAAAGAACACAGCCATTCTTTGGATGCAGTTTATATTTATGGAGGATTACCCAAGTCCGGCTGAAGGGATCGGTCTTGAAAACCGACAGGTGCTTAACGGCACGCGGGGGTTCAAATCCCTCATCCTCCTTATACCATTATCGCGGGGTGGAGCAGTTGGCAGCTCGTCGGGCTCATAACCCGGAGGTCGCAGGTTCGAATCCTGTCCCCGCAATTGTAAGACATTTAAACGCTTGGCCCCGTAGTGTAGCGGTTACCACGCCTCCCTGTCACGGAGGAGATCGCCGGTTCAAATCCGGTCGGGGTCGTTTGTCGGCTCAGTAGCTCAGTTGGTAGAGCAACGCATTGAAGCTCCGTGTGTCGGCGGTTCAACTCCGTCCTGAGCCATATAGTTTCATCTAGTTATCCTGGAGGGATAGCGAAGTGGCCAAACGCAACGGACTGTAAATCCGTCCTCTTTCGAGTTCGAAGGTTCAAATCCTTCTCCCTCCATTTTAGGGGTATAGTTTAATGGCAAAACTACGGTCTCCAAAACCGTCGATGTGGGTTCGACTCCTGCTACCCCTGTGAAACACCTTAATTTAATATGGCGGTTGTGGTGAAGTGGTTAACACATCGGCTTGTGGCGCCGACATTCGTGGGTTCGATCCCCATCAGCCGCCCTTTTATTGGGCTGTAGCCAAGCGGTAAGGCATCGGGTTTTGATCCCGTGCATCCTAGGTTCGAATCCTAGCAGCCCAGTTTTTATTTTGTTATTGGCGCGGTAGCCAAGTGGTAAGGCAGGGGTCTGCAAAACCCTTATCGCCGGTTCAAATCCGGTCCGTGCCTTTGGTTATGCCATTTAGAACACGGAATCTGTTATGAAGGCGATGTGGCGGAATTGGCAGACGCGCTGGACTCAAAATCCAGTGTCCATTGCGGACGTGTCGGTTCGATCCCGACCATCGCTATAAGAAATAATTTTTGAAGAGTCTTTCTCCTTGTGAGAAGGGCTTTTTTGTATTGTGGTCATTTATAGAAGAGTTAGGGCGTCTATCGCGTTTATTATTTTAAAAGTTGACTGAACTTTATAAAATAATTTTGTATGCCTTCTACTATTTTGTTAAAATGAGAAGGTATTAATGAAACGTTAACGATTTGAACCAGCAGAAAGGAAATCGGCATGGCAGAACAACCTTTTGACTTACTCAATTACCCCTATCATTCAAGAAGAAACACCACAGTCGCTGGCAATGGCATGGTGGCGACGACGCAGCCGCTAGCTTCTCAAGCCGGTTTGGATATCTTAAAAAAAGGGGGCAATGCAGTAGATGCAGCAATTGCTACAGCTGCCACACTCACTGTCGTTGAACCAACCTCCAACGGAATAGGCGGCGATGCCTTTGCCTTAGTTTGGATGAAAGGCGAGCTTCACGGACTGAATGCAACGGGTCCCGCGCCTCAAAATATTTCCATCGAAAAAGTAAAGGCACGTGGACATGAGAAAATGCCTCAAACCGGTTGGGTGCCAGTCACCGTACCGGGTGTTCCTTCGGCCTGGGCCAATCTTTCAAAAAGATTTGGGCAGCTGTCATTAATTGAAGTGCTTCAACCAGCTATTCACTACGCAAGAGAAGGCTATCCAGTTTCCCCTACTGTCAGCTACTATTGGGATATTGCCTTTAAAAAGTACCAAAAGCTGCAAGGCCCAGAATATGAAGAATGGTTTAAAGTATTTGCGCCAAAAGGGAGAGCGCCAAAAGTTGGGGAAGTGTGGGCTTCCAAAAATCATGCAGAGACATTAGAACAAATTGGTGAAACCCAAGCTGAATCCTTTTATAAAGGAGCACTTGCAGACAAAATGGCTGCCGCTTCAAAAGAGGCGAATGGTTTTTTAATCAAAGAAGATTTATTGCAATATAAACCAGAGTGGGTGGACCCCATTTCTATTCAATATCAAGGGTATGATATTTGGGAGTTGCCGCCGAATGGCACGGGCATCATTACCCTGATGGCTCTCAACATATTAAAACAATTTGAAACAAGCGACACGATGACTCTAGAAACCTATCATAAAGAAATTGAAGCTTTGAAGCTAGCCTTTGCCGATGGGAATGCCTACATCACCGATCCCGACTATATGAAGGCTTCCTTTGCTGACTTATTATCCGAAACTTATGCCAAACGTCGCAGCCAGCTCATCGGAAAAGAAGCCCTGACACCTGAGCCGGGAAAAATTCCTGCGAGCGGCACCGTCTATTTAGCGACTGCCGATAAGGAAAGAAATATGGTCTCTTACATCCAAAGCAATTACCGGGGATTTGGTTCTGGAGTGGTTGTTCCAGACACTGGAATAGGCCTGCAAAACCGCGGAGAAGGTTTCTCACTTCATACGCATGATGCAAATGCACTACAGCCAGGAAAAAGAACCTACCATACTAATATGCCAGGCTTTCTAACAAAAAGTGGTGCCCCTATAGGCCCATTTGGTATAATGGGTGGGCCGATGCAACCTCAAGGTCACTTACAAGTGGTGCGAAATCTACTGGATTACCGCTTAAACCCTCAAGCTGCTCTAGATGCACCCAGGTGGCAATGGGTAAGCGATAAGACGGTACTCGTTGAATCCAGTTTTCCAAAGCTCCTTGCGGAAAGTTTAGCGCGGCGCGGACATGAGATAAAAGTAGAACTCCAAGCGGGTTCCTTTGGTCGCGGCCAAATCATTTGGCGCGATGAGGAAACAGGGACTTATTTCGGCGGAACCGATGGGCGGGCAGATGGGACCATTTCATCTTACTAATCCCTGAATACAAAACGACAAGACAAATAGCTAAATAAAAGAGGAGACAATTCAATTATGAGCGAACAAGTATTAGTCATTAATGATTTACCTGGTGTGGCGAAAGTGGCGGGAATGTCCAATTTACCCATTTTAGAAGCCGCCCAGTTTGAGGTTGCATTACTTCCAACCTTGTTGCTGTCCACACACACCATGGGATATCCCGGCTTAGTGAAGCATTATCTCAACGAATCTTTTGATGCCATTCTCGATCACTGGTTTGATTTGGATATTCGATTTAAAGGGTGCTTGACGGGCTATTTTGCCGACAGCAAACAAATTACAAAAACGATCGAGTATTTAAAAGCCATTGATTATGATATGCCGGTCGTGATTGATCCGATTATGGCGGACTTCGGGAAGTTATATCCTGGTTTCAGCGAAGACTTCCCCAGCCAATTTCGTAAAATGGTCAAGTACGCCGACGTTATTGTGCCCAATTTAACGGAAGCTTGCTTGATTACGGAGTATCCTTTTTCAGAAGATTTAGGCCCTGAAGATTATCCAAAAATTGCCCAAAAACTTGTCGACCTTGGCGCCAAGAATGTCGTGTTGACGAGTGTTTATCAAGAGGCCGCAAAACGCGAAGAAGAAACAGGTTACTATATTTATACTGAAAATGGCGAGTCTTATTACCATATGCATACGAAGGAAGATACCTGGATTAAAGGGGTGGGAGATATCTCGGTCAGCTTAATTATGGCTTACTACCTGCTTGGAGATTCAGTCAAAGAGGCGACGATTCGTAGTTCTTACTACATTGAAAAAGCTTTGCGTCACAGCCAGCATGTAACGCGCGATCAAAAACTAGGCATTTATTTTGAACCGATTATTCCTGAATTTTCAAATGAAATCGATGAAAAACGAAAAAAGTTAAATTAATATAGTAAAAAACAATTTGACAAATGCTTTAAATCTGCTATTATAGCTATACTATTTAATGTGTGCAGGTTTAAAATGAGAATAAAGAAAAACATTGAGAAGAAGAGTAGGATTTGGAAACATCCACAGAGAGCCTCGTTTGGTGAGAAGAGGCATGCAGGAAGAATCTGAAAATGGTCTTTGAGAAGAAATGATGAGCTGTAAATGGTAAATCATTTCCGGTCACACCCGATAACGTGTCTCAGTATACTAAATGGCAAAGCCTTTACGTACTGAATGAGGTTATTCCAGTGATGGCATAACGAGATAAGGTGGTTACACGAAAGAGAGCTTTCGTCCTTTAAGATTCTGTTGGAATCTTTAGGATGAAAGCTTTTTTAATTGAAACGAGAGGAGTCAGGCTATGATTGAAATTAAGCAGTTATCAAAAATATTTAAAGATAAAAATCAAGAAGTCGCTGCGATTGATGATGTTTCTTTAAAAATCAATAAAGGAGACATCTTTGGAATTATCGGCTACTCAGGTGCCGGTAAAAGTACACTTATTCGTACATTGAATGGTTTAGAAAAGCCTACAGCCGGTGAAGTGCGCATTAATGCGGAAGATATCAGTCAATTAAAAGGCAAAGAATTACGAGAAAGAAGACAAAAAATCGGCATGATTTTCCAGCACTTTAATTTGCTTTGGAGCCGGACGGTGAAAGAAAATATTTTATTTCCTTTAGAAATCGCCGGTGTCGCCAAAGAGGAACAGGAGGAGCGAGCAGATGAACTGATTCGCCTAGTCGGTCTTGAAGGAAGAGCGGATGCTTACCCTGCCCAGCTTTCCGGCGGCCAGAAACAAAGAGTAGGAATTGCTCGGGCATTAGCCAATGATCCGGAAGTGCTGCTTTGTGATGAAGCTACCAGTTCTTTGGACCCGCAAACAACGGATGAAGTACTCGATTTGCTGCTTGATATTAACCAGCGTTTAAACTTAACCATTGTGGTGATTACCCATGAGATGAATGTGATTCGTAAAATCTGTAACCGAGTGGCTGTAATGGAAAATGGTAAAATCATTGAATCGGGAGAAGTTGAAGAAATTTTTAAACACCCCAAAGCAGATGCCACAAAGAAATTGATTCGGACCAGTGCGGATCCGGATATAGAAGATACCGATGAAGTGATTGAGAATTTAAAAGTGCAATTTCCAAGCGGCAAGCTCCTACATCTGCGTTTTCACGGAGGCAGTGCGCAAACACCGATTATTTCCACCATCAGCCGCCAGTACGATGTCGATATTAATGTTATCCAAGGAAATATCCAGCCGACAAAAGAAAGCTTGGTCGGTTCCTTATATATTCAACTGCTCGGCGATGACGTCAGTACAAAACAGGCGATTCAAGCATTCAATCAATTAGGTGTGGAAACAGAGGAGGTCAAAGATGATACAGTGGTTTAATCTCGGCCAGGGGCTTTTTTCTCAATATTTTGAATTTTCAAAAGTGAATTGGGATCGTGTGTGGGAAGCGTCGCTGGATACGGTTTATATGACGCTTGCTTCCGTTGTGATTGTTTTCTTTTTAGGCATTCTGATTGGATTATTGCTGTTTGAAACAAGAGGACGTGATGATGCTTTTTCAACGGCCGTCAACCGCATTGTGGCCTTTTTTGTAAACGTCTTTCGCTCGATTCCCTTTATTATTTTAATTGTTCTGCTGATTCCAGTGACCAGGGAAATTGTTGGCAGCATCACGGGGCCAAGTGCGGCTTTGCCGGCTTTAATCTTATCGGCAGCTCCCTTCTTTGGGCGCTTAGTGGAAACAGGTTTTCGAGAAATTGATTATGGAGTCATCGAAGCGGCGGAGTCGATGGGAGCCAATAAATGGGAAATCTTTAGTAAAGTATTGGTTCCAGAAAGTCTTCCCTCAATCATCGCCGGCATTACCACCACAACCATTTCACTGGTGGGTTACACCGCCATGGCTGGTGTCATAGGAGCTGGCGGTTTAGGGAATTTAGCTTATCTCGAAGGATTTCAACGATCGCAGCCGACCGTCACCTTGGTGGCAACGGTACTCATTTTAATCATCGTTTTTATTATTCAAAAAGTAGGCGACGTTCTCGTTGCTCAAGTCGATAAACGTTAACTCGAGTTTTATACAATTTAGGAGGAGATTTCAATGCAATTAGCAACATGGATTAAAGGAACAACGTTACTCAGTACCGGCTTATTATTAGCGGCGTGTGGTAATGGGGAAGAAACCGCCGATACGACCAATGAAGAAACAGCATCGGATGACACAACAACTGAAGAAACAGCGCTTGTCATTGGCGCTTCCAATACACCACACGCGGAAATTCTAGAATTTGTCGCGCCGACATTAGCAGAAGAAGGCATTACTTTAGAAATAGAGCGTTATAATGATTATGTGATTCCAAATGTGGCACTTGAGGAAGGGGATTTAGATGCTAACTATTTCCAGCATGTGCCGTTTTTTGAAGAAGCTGTAGAAACGAATGACTATGACTTTACTAACGTAGGCAATATCCACTTAGAACCAATCGGCGCCTATTCTTTGCGTCATGAGAGTCTAGAGGATTTACCAGAAGGGGCAACAATTCTGGCCAGCAGCAGTGTACCTGATCATGGGCGTGTGTTGTCGATTTTAGAAGAAGCCGGCTTAATCACCGTTGCAGAAGGTGTTGATTTAACGACCGCTTCTTTTGATGATGTGGCAGAAAACCCGCTCAACTTAACGTTTGATTATGAATACGATCCAGCCTTAATGGCCACCTTACTAGAACAAGATGAAGGGGATGTTGTGTTTATCAACTCCAACTTTGCAGTGGACCATGACTTGCATCCGCTGGAAGATTCAATTGCCGTAGAGGATACCTCTTCGCCGTATGCCAACTTAATCGCTGTGCGTTCAGAAGATGGGGACAATGCAGCCATCCAGCGCTTAGTGGAAGAATTAAGATCAGAAGCTACGCAAGAATTTATTTTAGAGACTTGGGATGGAGCAGTTGTTCCAGTCACTGAATAAGGGTAAAATAAGAAGAGGCAAGGAATAACCGCCTCTTCTATTTTTATACTGAAAATGAGTAGGAGGGTGAAAATGAAGCAAATCACCTTAAAGGAATATACACACTATAAAAAACAGGAAGTTTTACCTCTCTATCAATCCGTAGGCTGGAGTCTCTATGTGAACCAACCGGAAAAATTGCAAGCTGCCTATGAAAATTCTTTGTATGTTTTAGGGGCTTACAGGGAAGAAGAGTTAGTGGGTTTGATTCGTGTTGTGGGAGATGGGATTTCTATTATTTTTATTCAAGATTTGCTAGTACATGCGGATTATCACCGCTTAGGAATTGGCAAACAACTAATTCAAGCGATATTGGAAAAATATGCAGGTGTACGACAAAAAGCTCTATTAACGGATGATCGACCTGCTCAAAAAACTTTTTATAAAAGTGTAGGCTTAGTGCCTATTCAAGAAACAAACGGCATCTGCTTTGTCAAGTACACCTTTTAAGGGACTTTCTGCAGCTGCCGTTCTTTTTGTTGGTAACTATTCTTCAAGTTCACCTATGACTTGATGGGTTTTATCTTGTTTATCGGTCATTGGGATCGCTGATCCTTTGGAATTCTCTTTAGCGTATTGTATATTTTTGCCGTCTTTTGTATATTCAACCACTCGGTAAAACGGATCATGATAGAACAGGAAACGGTAATTGTTTTCAAGCGCTTCTTTCATTAAGCGTTGCTTGGCTGCGATAGAATCCATCGGGTAATCGTCCACTCCACCAACCCACAGCGGATTTGTATGCACAAAAGACAATAGAATATCTGCCAAAAGCAACATCGTTTCACCCTTTTGTTCAAACCATATAATGGAATGGCCGCGACTATGACCACCAGTGTGTTCCATCGTAATTCCCGGAGCTACATTTAGGGTATCTTTAAATGTTTCAACTTGGTGTTCGACCGGTTTCCAATTAGTTTCAAGATACGTATTTTTTGTTCGTTCATTAGGGTTTCTGACTTCATCCCATTCAATGGCATTGACGTAAATGGTAGCGTTTGGATAGGTTGATTTTAAATCGTCGCCATCCATATAAGATAAACCACCCGCATGATCATTATGCATGTGGGTCATCAAGACTACATCAATCTCCTCATATGTCAGATTAAGAGCATGTAGACTTTTTCCGATATTGCCCTCATATACGACACCTAACAAGTTCTTTTCTTTAGCCGATAGTTTTTCGACTCCGATACTTGCGTCAATTAAATAGTTTTTTCCTTGATATTGAATAAGAATAGGATCGACATTACTCGGAATTTGATTCTTGTCATTAAAGGGGTAATACCGTCCCCACAAAGCTTTTGGCACAGGGCCAAATAAGGTTCCCCCATCTGTATTTAATTTCGGGCCATCCAGCCAAGTGAACGTCATATCACCAAAAGTATATTGATCCAATATTTTGTCACTCCTTATAAGTTTTTGTACTCACTACAATATGGACTTTAAAAAAAATCAGATAAAAGGCGTGGTTTACAAGAAAACCTCTTACTTAATGTAATCGGGTCCCCGTAAAACACGCCTCTCATTTAATTTAACCAGGGTGTAGCAATCAGTTTCTTTTGCGAATCTGAAGAGCCACCGTAAATCGCTGTGACTTTCGCATCCCGCACATATCGTTCAATTTCACTATCTTTCATATAGCCGTAGCCACCAGTCAATTGAATCATTGTTTCAGTGGTGTCAATGGCCGTGTTAGCAGTCAGTAATTTCGCCATAGCTACTTCAGTTGTTTCTTGTGGACGAGTTAAGATGACTTGTCTTGTAAAAGCTTCTGCAGCATGGATTTGTGTACTGATATCTGCCAAAGTGTGCTGGGTAGAGGTATTATCAATTAAACGATTCCCAAATTTACGCACAAGGCTTAAATAATGCATTCCTTTGTCAAAAGAGCCTTGTGCAATACCAATTGCCTGCATGGAAACACTGAGCTTCATTAAGTTCATAATTTGCGTGATTTGCGCCACCCCATCTAATTCGCCCCCTAGCAGGGCTTCTTGACCTACTTCTACTTTATTGAGTTGAACGGAGGCTACGGGAAGAGATTTAATTCCCATTTTATCCATTGCTTTCGCCACC
Organism: Atopostipes sp.; assembly: GCA_043425375.1. Taxonomy (GTDB): domain Bacteria; phylum Bacillota; class Bacilli; order Lactobacillales; family Carnobacteriaceae_A; genus Atopostipes. The sequence continues at coordinate 1,105 of JBHWQC010000034.1, read as the reverse complement.
GTAAATCCTTTGTCGGAACGTTCTACAATAAAGAGACCAAGGCCGGTATCCCCGTTGAGTTTATAGGCATTGGCTGCAATTAAAAACACGTCAGCGACTGGGGCGTTGGACACAAACTGCTTGCTGCCTTCGATTGTCCACCCAGTTTCTGTTTCCCTAGCCGTCGTTTCAAGATAAGAAAGGTCACTCCCGCCGTATTCTTCCGTTAAGCCAAACCCGCCAAAGCTTTTGCCATTCAACAAACTACCCAAATACTTTTCTTTCTGCTCTTCGGTGCCGAAGTGGTAGAAGGGACTTGTAGCATACAGCCCTTGTGTCAGTAAAATACTCGCTAAAGAAGCAAACTTCATTGAGACGATACGGATCATTTCTAAAAAAGCCCCTATATCCAGAGAAGAGTGCGTATTTAACAAATGAAAGACTTCCTTTTCAAAGAAAAAAGGCAGAAATTCTGTTGGAAACTTTCCCGACTCATCATATTCCTGAGCAACGGGTGAAAGTGTTTGCTTCGTATACACACTGATTTCATCAAGCAATTGTTCATGTTTTTGGAAAAGTTGTTTTAAGTGATCTGTCATAACAATACCTTTCTATCTGGAGTCATTTTTAGCGTTTAATGATTAAGGCGTTTCCTTGTCCGCCGCCGATACATAAAGTTGCAAGTCCAGTTTTGGCATCCCGTTTAATCATTTCGTGAATCAGCGTGATAATAATACGGGCACCACTTGCTCCAATTGGGTGACCTAAAGCAATCGCTCCACCGTTTACATTCACAATATCAGGATTTAATCCTAATTCATTATTGACGCAGATAGCTTCAGAAGCAAAAGCTTCATTTGATTCGATAAGATCTAAATCTTCAACAGACAGTCCTGCTTTTTCTAGGGCTTTGCGCGAAGCAGGGATTGGGCCGGTTCCCATAATTTGCGGGTCGACACCAGCACTTGCTGAAGAAACGATTGTTGCTAGTGGTTCTAAGTTTAGGGCTTCTGCTTTTTCTTTTGACATTAAGATCATAATCGCTGAAGCATCATTAATGGTTGACGAGTTACCAGCTGTTACTGAACCATTTTCTTTGACAAAGGCTGGCCGTAATCTTTCTAAT